>JAJTHU010000260.1 GCA_021300055.1 Nitrosomonadaceae bacterium
CGCCGTTCATGAGCATGTTTGTGGGGCATCGGCACGGCATCGCCGCCGACACTCCTGGCTACGGGCTTTCAGAGCCGCTGCCAAACGCGGCGCAAAGCATCAACGACTACTTACCCACGTTACATCGTTTTTTTGAGGCGGTCGCTGGGCCAGCGCCGATCGCACTGTATGGTTCTGCTACCGGCGCACAACTTGCGCTCGGTTTTGCGTACACCTTCCCCGACCGCGTCAAGCACCTATTCCTCGACAATGCAGCCCACTTTGAGGACACTTATCGGCAGCAGATCTTGCAGCGCTACTTTATCGACCTCACACCTCGCGACGACGGCTCTCATTTACAGGTGCTTTGGGCGCACGCGCGGCAAATGCTGACATTCTTTCCATGGTTTGAACAGAACAACGAACACCGCATTCGCCAAACAGAGCCTAGCGCAGGAGAAATCGCGCAGCTCGTTTCACATTTCCTCGCTGCAGGACCACGCTATGCCGAAGCCTATCGCGCAGCCTTCTTGCACGAGCGGGTAGAAAACTACCAGCGCCTACACACAACCACTACCCTGTTTCGGTGGTTGGGCTCGCCATTGCTAAAGCAAATTGATGCCCTGCTCGCGCACCCGCTCCATGCTTGCGTTAACGTGATCGATACTCCAGCACCACCGGCAGCGCGGTTCGAAACCATGTGCCGCCAAATAGACGCACTAACCCGCTAGCTTCAATCAGCCCGGCGGACGCGTCGATCTCTCTGTACGAAAAAGCGATGGCAAATTTCCATCACGGTGCGCGACAATGGGATTGGCATTCCAGCCGATCGCATCGCCGACCCGTTCGAGCCTTTCCATCGACTCGCGAATGCAGACGCGCACACGAACGGGCATCCACACGGCGCAGGGCTCGGGCCCACCAAAGTGCAGAGTTTTGTTCGCCGCATGAACGGCCGCGTTGATGTCGTTAGCAATCCGCAGAAAGGCACTTCTTTCGCATTGACATTGGATGCATACGAGGGTGTGATGCCGCGCGAAGTCGAGCGCGCCGCGCCGCCAGCCGCACCAGCGAAGCGTGGGAGCGATGACCCAGCAATCGCTCCTTATGTACTGTGTGTTGAGGACAACATCCTAAATCAGTCGCTCATGCGATCGATGTTTGAGGCGCTTGGATACGACCAACTCGCCATTTGCACCATCGGCGAAGAGGCTATCAAGCGGGTCACTGGTGCGCCACCGCGCCTGCTGCTTGACATCCACTTGCCAAACTGCAATGGCAACGAGCTGTTGCAACGCATGCGGCTGATGCCTGGGCTCAGCAACACGCCTGCCGTTGCGGTGTCAGCGGATGCGCTACCCGACCACGTGGAACTTGCACTCGCCAGCAGTTTCGCGGAGTACCTCAGCAAGCTGGTTCGCCTCGAGCGTTTGCAGGTGTTGCTGCAAACCCATCTTCCGTCGCCGCGGGAGGCAACATGACACAGACCACCCTCAACGGCGCATCGTCAGACAAGCAAACTTTTCTCCCGCAGGACGTGGATGCCGTACTGCTCAAGCGCATCTCGATGCTCGGCACAGCGATTGCCTTGTTGATGGGACTTTGGCAACTCATGCTCGGCCGCGTGCTGACTGGCGGGGTATTGGTACTCATGTCCATCGCGCTCGGCATGGCCGTCATTCACACGCGACACTCGGGGTTTGGGCACGCCAAGCTCAACCTCTTGGTTGGTACGGTCGCACTGTTCATGCTCACCATCGGCTTACTGGCGGGTGTCGAAGTGCCTGCCATCACCATGTTGATACCGCTGCTACCGTTTGTGACGGCCGCGCTCGGCGCCAAGCGCTCGATGCTCGTTTGGCTCGTGATCGCTACGGTGATATTAGTGATCCTGTGTTTTGTGGGCCAACACGGCACGACCAGGCTGAGCGAAAAACCTGCGAACTTCGCCTTGATCTTTGTAGTCGTTGCCGGGATTTTGTCGGTCATGATCTCGCTGACCGCGTACATGCTCATGGGCCGCCGCGCCGAGTACCTAACGCGCTTGCAAGAGGCCAACGCAGCGCTGGAGCAAGCGCGCGCCGATGCGGCAAAGGCGGATGCTGTTAAGCAGTGCTTCCTCGGGCGCATGAGCCACGAGTTACGCACGCCACTCAACGAAATCAGCGGTTTTGCAGAGTTGCTTGAAAACGACCCCGCAGAGCCGCTTCCACCCGCGCAGCGCGAGCGCCTCAAGAATACCCAGCTCTCGACCTAGCGGCTGCTCGAACTGGTCAACGAAGTCTTGGAGATCACTGGCACCGCCGCCAATGGTGACCGCCTGTCGATCGAGCCGGTACTACCGGCTTCGGTGATCCAAGACGCCATCAACAGCGTGCGACCGCTGGCCGCTAGCAAAGAAGTAGGCTTCATGGTCAACGCACCTGGGCACGAATCAACACTCGCGCTCGCCGATCGCAAATACTTGCTCGACGTGCTCGAGCAGGTGATGAGCAACGCCATTCTTTTTAATCGATACGCTGGAACGGTGTTGGTTTCGGTGCGGCAGACAGAGAAGTCAATTTTCATTGATATCACGGACTCAGGAATCGGGATTCCGGCAGCGCAGCTGGCGACCGTCTTCGAGCCGTTTGCGCAGAACGCCAATGAAATACGCCCGGAAGGCAGCCTCACGGTCGGTATGGGACTTGGCCTAGCACTATCCAAGACACTTATCGAACAAATGGGCGGACGCATCACAGCCACGGCAGCCACGACCACTGGCACGGCAACGGGCACAACCTTCTCGATCGAGTTGCCGCGCTACATGCACCCGGCAAACCCTGGCGTGTCCGCCACGGCAGCAAAGGTATTCAGGCCTTGCCGCGTTTGCACAACTGGTCCGTAAATCCTGAGTGCCGCCAATCAGGCTTGTGGCGAAGCGCCGATTTGCGCCTATAGTTTGCAGTTATGCGTACACCCTCTATTGATGTAATCGTTTTCGGCGCCACGAGTTTCGTCGGCCAGATTCTTTGCCGCTATTTGCGCGATGAGTTTGGCACTCCAGACAAGCCCGGACCGCGTCCGTTGCGCTGGGGCGTTGCCGGTCGCTCAGAATCCAAGCTGCGAGGCGTGCTCAAAGAGCTCGGGATCGACGATGCGGGCGTGCCGCTATGGGTCGCTGAGGCGGATGACGAGGCCGCGCTCACCAAAATGGCCGGAGAGACGCGCGTTGTGGTGTCCACGGTCGGCCCCTACGCGCTTTATGGCAATACATTGGTCAAAGTGTGCGCTGCACAGGGCACCGACTACTGCGACCTCAGTGGCGAGGCACATTGGGTAAGCCGCATGATCAACGCGCACGAAGCAGCCGCTCGCAAGTCCGGCGCGCGCATCGTGAGTTGCTGTGGTTTCGACTCGATTCCGTCCGACCTCGGAGTATGGTTCTTGCAACACCAGGCCAAAGCTAAGTTCGGCGAGTACTGCAGCCAAGTGAAGATGCGTGTAAAGGCCATGCGTGGTGCAGCATCAGGCGGCACGGTTGCCAGCATGGTCAACGTCATTCGCGAAGCAACCAAAGACGCTTCGATTCGCCGTGAGTACGCCAACCCCTACTCGCTTTGCATCGGCGCCGACGTTGCCCAACCTTCCGGTAAAGACACGCGGCAAACCAACCTCACCGGACCGCAGTTTGACGCGGACTACGGCGCATGGATGGGGCCATTTGTGATGGCCGCGATCAACGTGCGCATTGTGTTTCGCAGCCATGCACTGGCAGGGCTTCCTTACGGCGAAGGCTTCCGCTACGACGAAGGCATGATGATGGGCAAAGGTCTTTCTGGTCGGTTGCGTGCAACGAGCTTTTCGGCGGGCCTTGGTGCGTTCGTCGCGGGTGCGGCCGTCGCACCAACACGTTGGCTGATGGAAAAGACCATGCTCCCCGCGCCCGGTACAGGCCCCAGCCCAGCCGCACAAGAGCGTGGCTTCTGGGATTACCGCTTCATCGGCACGATGCCTGACGGCCAAAAGATTCGTGCAAAGGTCACCGGTGACAGAGACCCGGGCTATGGCTCAACGGCCAAGATGCTCGGAGAAGCGGCCGCCTGCTTGGCCCTTGATATTTCCAAGAAAAAGCGCGGCGGCGGTTTTTGGACGCCGGCCATCGCAATGGGCGATGCGCTCATTCGCCGCCTACAAGATCACGCTGGCGTTCAATTTGCACTGCTTGATTAAGTCGTAACCAAGACCCGCGCCCATCAGATAAGGCTAGCGAGTAGGTAGCGATTCGCAAAGCGCGCGGTTGGTCAAGCCCGCTTTACGCACCGCCAGCAAGTTATCCGCGTCGGTAGGCGGATAGTCCCCCTGAATCTTCGCGACGGACGCGTTCAGAATCGCGCTCATCGGGCCAAGCATGCGCAGGCAGGCCGCGCGCTCGCCCAAGTGGTAGTAGGTGATCGCGAGATCATTCCGAATGTTGTACGTGCTCAGCGGCTCGATCACTTGGGCACAGTTGACCATCAAGGGTGCAAGCCAACTCTCCGCCCGCGCGTATTCCTTGCGCTGATAGGCCTCAATAAAGGCGCGACGGCTGTCCTTGATCGTGCTGGGTCGGCAGCCTCGCGGCGGCGTGAGGTAGGCGCCGTTGAAGTCGGCCCGTGCGCCACAAAAAAAACGGCAGAGTTGCGGCTCTGAGCGTTCCTGCACTTCGATTCCAAGCAGCTTCCCACCGGTGCCAATCGTTTTGGCGCGGAACTCGACAACGCAGGGCTTACCTTCGTCAAGCGCCGGAAGGCGTGCGACTCCATCGCGGATCGTCCCATCTAGGCTGCAGGAATGTCCGTTACCCGCGAGCGCTTCTATGGAAAAGCTCATCGCGCCTTCTTTGCCACGCTTGACGGTGAGCGTGCCCCAGCCGCCCTCGGTCACGTATTCACCGGGCTGGACCGGCACTGGCGTGGCCGCTTCGATGCGTACGCTGAGCAACAACG
>JAJTHU010000206.1 GCA_021300055.1 Nitrosomonadaceae bacterium
CGATGCCACCGTAACGCGTGCCTTGAGCAAGATTTCTTCGCCGCGGCGAATTTCTTGGTGAAAAGTACAGCGTACCCGCCCCATATTCTCAACGGCGACGGTGACCTCTAGGTTGTCATCGAGTCGCGCGGGCTTCAAAAAGTTCATCGTCATCTCGGTCACAACCCAAAGCATCCGATATTTTTTTTCGAGCTCTGTGTTATTAAATCCGAGATATCGCAGCCACTCTGTGCGCGCACGCTCCAAAAAGCGCACGTACTGGCCGTGGTAGACCACGCCACCGGAATCCGTGTCTTCGTAATAGATGCGCAGCGGAAAAGAGAACGTGAAAAGCTGGGTTTGCTGCGCGTCGCGTAAAGAGAGCTTGGCCATGGCTAGGTTCGATCGTGCGCCATCACAAAGCTTGGCTGCGCACTTAACGGAATTTGAGAGTAAGACATTGTCGGTCGCGCTCGAGCGTTTAAAACAATCCCGGCGCGCCACTTGGCGTAGGCATCACCAGACCGAAATGTTGGTACGTCAATGTTGTGGCCATGCGGCCGCGCGGCGTGCGTTGCAAGTAGCCTTGCTGAATCAGGTAAGGCTCTAGGACGTCTTCAATCGTGTCGCGTTCCTCGCTGATGGCGGCAGCAAGGTTTTCCACACCAACTGGCCCGCCGCTGAATTTCTCGATGATGGAGAGCAGCAGTTTGCGGTCCATCATGTCGAGCCCGATTTTGTCGACATCGAGCATCTGGAGCGCCGCGTCGGCGACGTCTTTGGTCACCACACCACCCGACTTCACTTCCGCAAAGTCACGCACGCGCCGCAGCAAGCGATTTGCAATGCGCGGTGTGCCGCGCGAACGTAGCGCGATCTCGCGTGCCCCGTCATCCTCGATGGCGACGTTCATGAGCTTGGCTGAGCGCGTCACGATGAGTTGTAACTCCTGCGGCGAGTAGAACTCGAGTCGAGAAACGATCCCGAAGCGGTCGCGCAGCGGATTGGTCAACATGCCTGCGCGTGTGGTCGCACCGACGAGCGTGAACGGCGGCAAATCGAGCTTGACGGAGCGCGCTGACGGGCCCTCACCGATCATGATGTCGATTTGGTAATCCTCGAGCGCGGGATAGAGAATCTCTTCGACGACTGGGTTGAGTCGATGAATTTCATCGATGAACAACACATCGTTAGGCTCAAGATTGGTGAGCATCGCCGCAAGATCACCCGCACGTTCGATGACGGGCCCTGATGTCTGCTTGAGGTTCACGCCCATCTCGCGCGCGATGATGTGCGCAAGCGTGGTCTTTCCCAAACCCGGTGGCCCAAACAACAGCGTGTGATCGAGCGGCTCTTTGCGTCCACGTGCCGCATCGATAAAGATGCTGAGCTGCTCGCGTATCTTCTCTTGCCCGACGTACTCGTCGAGCAGCTTCGGCCGCAGTGCACGCTCCTGCGCCTCTTCGACAGTCGAGACCTTGTCAGCGGAAATGAGGCGGTCGGGTTCAAGCATAGAGGGATTTTAGCCGTTGGCTGCCCCGTTGGTTGCCAAGTTCGTACCCATTTACGCGTTAATCGGTCTTGCCGAGCGCGTTGAACTACTTTGCCGCCTTGCGGCGAATGTAGATCGTTTTGCGCACCCGCGCGACGATTTTCCCCTGCGCATCGACAATATCGACTGGAAAGGTCGGCTCGAATTTATCGCCGCTCGCCGTCTGCGCCTTGATTTCGGCGATCGCAGCCTCGTCGAGGCGGAAATCCGCAAAAACCGTGGTGCGCCCGGGACTAACGAATTCGATCTGCGCTGACTTATCCCACACTAGGTAGTCGCGTCCCAAGATGTTCGACAACATCAGCATGTAGAACGGGTCAACCATGACAAACAGGCCACCCCCAAAGTGCGTGCCGACGTAGTTCTTGTTGCGCAAGCTGAGCTTCATACGCATGCGGATGTGCCGCCAGTCGTCGCTGATGCTGAGGATGTGGATGCGCATCCCCCAAAACGGCGGCCAAAGGTTCATGAAGTGGCGAAACACTGTTGGCGACAACGAAAAGCGCGAGTAAAAACCTTGCTTGCTAGAGCTCATGCGAATACGAAAGTGACCGATTGGCAGGCGTTTTCAGGCATTTTGCTTGAAAACGCCCGCCAATCCTAGGGTTTGCTCAGGGGAGTGCTTACGCCTTAGAGAGTGACTTCAGCGCTTGTCGGATTCCATCCGAGACCGTGACATCGGCTGGCAACGCTTTCACTGCGAGCAACGCCTCTTTCTCGCTGTATCCGAGACCGATGAGGGCATTTAGGACGTCTGCATTCGCTGATGGTTTCGCGGCATCTCCACCAACAGCGATGAAGCGCGGGTCCACCTTGAATTTATCCTTCAGCTCGAGCAGCAGACGTTCAGCAGTTTTCTTGCCAATGCCAGGGATCTTGGTGAGGCGACCAGTCTCTTGCAGCGTCACGGCCGCGGCGAGGTCATCAACGGAGAGTCCGGATAGCACCGCAAGCGCGACCTTGGGCCCCACCCCACTCACCTTTAGCAGGGTGCGGAAGGCCGCACGCTCCGACTGACTGCCAAAACCATAAAGCAGCTGTGCGTCTTCACGCACCACCAGATGCGTAAACAACGTTACTTTGTCGCCCGTGCGAGGCAGGTGATAGAAGGTCGACATCGGTACGTCGATTTCATAGCCGACACCGTTGGCGTCCACCAACACCTGTGGTGGATTCTTTTCGATCAAGATGCCTGCGATTCTGCCGATCATTTCACGAGTCTCCCACCCTTCACACGATAGCCACGCGTTGTCACGCCACCGAGTTCGCCGCCGTGAGCATGGCAGATGGCGCACGCGAGCGCATCAGCTGCATCCGCGCTCGGATGGCCGGGAAGCGCCAACAATCGTTTCACCATCTCCTGCACCTGCTCTTTCTTAGCGTGACCATTGCCCACCACTGCTTGCTTGACCTGTAGCGCGGTGTACTCACTCACGGGCAAGTCATGCAGCACTGCGCCACAGATTGCCGCGCCACGCGCTTGCCCAAGCAACAGCGTCGACTGCGGATTAACGTTGACGAATACCTTTTCGACCGCGACTTGATTCGGCGCGTAGAGGCGAATTACCTCTTGCACCGAATTCAGTATGTTCTTGAGCCGTTCGGGAAGCTCACCATCCGGCGACTTGATGCAGCCACTCGCCACGTAAGTTAGCCCACGCGCCTGCTTTTCGATAACGCCGTAGCCGGTGACGCGTAAGCCGGGGTCGAGTCCGAGGATACGCATGCGCCGCGTCAGGCGTCTTCGTAAACAACGGCGGTGCCAGTCACGGTGACCATCACCATGCCCTTGCCACCACCGTGCACGACGTAGTTCACGCTCGCCCCAATGATCGCGTTTGCACCGATATGCTGCGCACCCTGAATGGCGCCGCGAAGCGCGTTGTCGCGCGCGGGCGCCATGGCCTTGTGATATTGGTCAGCGAAACCAGACACCGGTTTATCCGATATCAAGCTGACTTCGGCGCTCGCCTCCCCCGTGACCAAACCGAGGTAGCGCGTGATGCGCTTGCCCTCAATGTTGTGGGTCGTGGTGAGAAGAACAGACATGCGCGCGGATTAGTCAGGCAAATTCAACGACGCAGAGGTATAAACCTCTTGCGTGTCGTCGAGCGCTTCGAGCGCATCGATGAGCTTTTGCATTTTCACGGCATCATCGCCGGCGAGTTCGGTTTCGTTCGTCGCCTTCATAGTGACCTCACCAAACTCAGCCTTGAAGCCCGCCTTTTCAAGCGCGGCTTTCACCGCCGAAAACTCGTACGGACCCGTCACGACTTCAAAAGATCCATCGTCGTTACTGACGATATCTTCCGCGCCCGCTTCAAGCGCGGCCTCCATGAGTTTTTCCTCATTGGTGCCCGGCGCAAACAGCATGGTGCCGCAATGCTTGAACAAAAACGCGACCGAGCCTTCCGTGCCCATATTGCCGCCGTGCTTGGAAAACGCGTGGCGCACTTCAGCGACGGTTCGTACGCGGTTGTCCGTCATGCAGTCAACGATGATGGCCGCACCACCAATGCCGTATCCCTCGTAACGAATCTCTTCGTAGTTCACGCCCTCGAGATCACCAGAGCCACGCTTAATCGCGCGCTCGACGGTGTCCTTCGGCATGTTGTTGTCGAAGGCTTTATCCATCGCCAAACGTAGCCGAGGGTTGCTTCCAGGGTCCGCGCCGCCCATTCGCGATGCGACGGTAATTTCCTTAATCAGGCGCGTGAAGATCTTGCCGCGCTTGGCGTCTTGGCGACCTTTGCGGTGTTGGATATTTGCCCACTTACTATGTCCTGCCATATTGCTTCTCTCTCAGTTTCAGTTACGCGTCTTCGCTTGCATACGCTTTGTTGCTGCTCGTCGCCGAACATCCTCATTGCGCAACGAGGCAATTCAGGTGTTCGCCTCGTCACGCGCCTCGCCTATTCCGCGCTCGGGACGCTTTGCGATGTTCGGCGGCCGGGATTGCGCGCATTTTTTGCCGATCGACCAACAGGGCCCGAGGATGAGAAATCGTGTTCGATTGAACTCTCAAACGCCTGCAATTTCAAAGTCGCAATGTTAACATTCACTCACCTAAACGCCCTTACAGGGCGTAAGGACAAGCCAAGGAACTTTCACCATGCCGGAACCGATGCTCATCGCCAAAACCAGCGATTCCACGCACGCTGACTTGGTCATTTTGCCGAACATGGCAAACCGCCACGGCCTGATCGCTGGGGCGACGGGGACGGGCAAGACGGTGACCTTGCAGGTTCTGGCAGAGCACTTTTCCAATATCGGAGTGCCGGTCTTTATGGCCGACGTGAAGGGTGACCTCACGGGCATTTCTCAGCCAGGCAAGCCACACCCGAAGGTTGACGAACGCCGCGCCCTCCTCGGCCTGCCGTTCACACCAGCCGCGTGCCCAACTACCGTTTGGGATGTATTCGGCGAGCAGGGGCACCCCGTGCGCGCGACCGGGTCTGAGATGGGGCCGCTGCTGCTCTCGCGCATCTTCAACCTCAACGATACCCAAGAGGGTGTGCTGTCTTTGGTGTTCAAGATCGCTGACGACAACCAGCTGTTGCTGCTTGACTTGAAAGATTTGCGCGCGGTGCTATCGTACGTCGGCGAAAACGCCAGCCAGTTCACAACGGACTACGGCAACATCTCCCCCGCCTCGATTGGCGCGATCCAGCGTGGCTTGCTCACGCTTGAGCAACAAGGCGGCGACCGATTCTTCGGCGAGCCTGCACTCTCGCTCGATGACCTCATGCAGACCAGTGATGGCAAGGGCGTCATCAACATTCTCGCCGCCGACAAGTTGCTCTCGAGCCCGCGCCTGTACTCGACATTCTTGTTGTGGATGCTGTCTGAGCTATTCGAGAACCTTCCTGAAGTCGGCGACCGCGATAAACCGAAGCTGGTTTTCTTTTTCGACGAAGCGCATCTGCTGTTCAACGAGGCGCCTAAGGAACTGCTCGAGAAGATCGAGCAAGTCGTGCGCTTGGTTCGATCCAAAGGCGTCGGTGTTTACTTCGTGACGCAAAACCCGCTCGACATTCCCGATACTGTCCTCGGCCAACTCGGCAATCGCGTCCAACACGCGCTGCGCGCGTTTACGCCGCGCGACCAAAAAGCCGTGAAGGCTGCTGCAGAAACGTTTCGCGAAAATCCGAAGCTCAAGGTCGAAGATGTCATCACCGAGCTCGGTGTGGGTGAGGCATTAGTGTCCTTTCTGGACGAGAAAGGGCGGCCGACGATTGTCGAACGCGCCTACATTTGTCCGCCGCAGTCACAAATTGGTCCGATCAGCCCCGAGCAACGACAAGCGCTGTTGCAGAGCTCGCTCGTTGCGGGCGTGTACGAAAAGACGGTCGATCGCGAGTCAGCTTTTGAGAAATTGCGCGGCCGTCAAGGCGATGCCAGCCGCAACACCACGTCAATCGACGCCGCATCGAGCGGCGGGCTTGGGGTCCTGCTAGGCCAACTTGGCGGTCTTGGCGGCGGCGGTAAGTCCAGCCGCGAAGGTGTCGTCGAGGCCGCTGTAAAGTCAGCCGCGCGCGCCATGGCATCGGAAGCGGGACGACGCATCATCCGCGGTGTATTGGGTTCGATCTTGAAGCGCTAGCGCACCTTAACAGGGAGACATCAAGCCATGCCAAAACCAGAACCAGGGGAACGTCGACGCGCGATTCTGCACTCGCTAGCCGAAATGCTTGAAGCCCCCAAGGGCGAAAAGATCACCACGGCGTTGCTCGCCAAGAAACTCGATGTTTCAGAGGCGGCGCTGTATCGCCACTTTGCGTCGAAGGCTCAGATGTTTGAGGGTCTGATCGAGTTCATCGAAGAGACAGTGTTTTCTCTGGTCAACAAGATTCAGTCCGAGGAAGCTGATGGCCTGAAGCAAGTCGAAGCCATCGTTGCGATGCTTCTCAACTTCGCCCAGAAAAACATCGGCATGACGCGCGTGCTCATCGGTGACGCGCTCGTCAACGAGGACGATCGACTGCACGTGCGCATGGCGCAGTTGCACGATCGACTTGAGGCGTCGCTGCGTCAAGGCGCAAGGCTCGCCGCCGCTAATGGGCAACTCCACGCCAGTCTCGACCCAAATGCCTACGCGAACGCAGTAATGGCTTTTGTGGTGGGTCGCTGGCATCAGTTCGCCAAATCTGGATTCAAGCGCACGCCGACAGAAATGTGGTCGGCACAGTGGCCGGTCTTTGCAGGCTAGTCGCACAAGATGTTCGACGCTCCGCAGGCGCAACTCGATGCTTATAACGCCCGCGATATCGAGGCGTTCATGCGCTGTTACACCGACGACTGTGTCGCCGAGGATGGCACCGGTCAGGTGATGTTTCGCGGCGCTGAGGCGATGCGCCAGCGCTATACGCGCCTCTTCCAAGACTCACCCAATCTTCACTGCCGATTGGTCTCTCGTGTCAGACTGGGTCAGTACGTTTTCGATGAAGAAGAAATCACTGGACGCGTATCGCCAGACGGTGCGCCGCCACTGCGTCGTGCGATGGTGGTCTATCGCCTTCAACAATCTGGCGGTGGACTGATCGAGCACATCCGCTTTTACCGCGAGTGATGGAAGCGCCGCTACTGCAACTCCGCACTGCGCGCCTCATTCTATCGACGCCAACGCAAGACCTCGCGTCAGCTGCTCGCGACTTTCATGTGCGCAACCACGCCTTCTTGGCGCCGTGGTCACCACCGACACCAGCTAGTTTCGAAACGTTGGGCTTTTGGCAGGACTATGCCGCCAAATCGCGTGAGGCGTTTAGCGCGGGCAGCATGGTTCGCTTGTGGGTCTCGCCGGCTGAGTTGCCCGACAAAGTGATCGGCTCACTAGGGTTCTCGCAAATCTTTCGCGGGCCGTTTTGCAATGCGATTTTGGGTTATCAAATTGATGAAGCCGAGCAAGGCAAAGGGCTAATGTTTGAGGCACTTGCGGCCGGCATCGAGTACATGTTCGATCGACAAAAGCTGCACCGCATCGGCGCGAATTACATGCCCCACAACGTGCGAAGCGGCAGATTGCTCGCCAGGCTTGGGTTTCGCATCGAAGGCTACGCGAGGGACTATCTGTTCATCGACGGCGCGTGGCGCGACCACGTACTTACTGCGCTAACGAATCCGCAGATGCAGCGACCGGTTTAGTGTTGCCCTCGATAAAGAAAAGGCCGCCCGAGGGCGGCCTTTGTGTTTCGATTTCGTGCGCGCTTAGGCAAGTGTGTCCGCCCAAATATTCTTCGCCCACGCCATCGCGTACTGCGCTTCGAGTTCGTTCGCCGCTGAGGACACACCACCCGACCCCGGGACGGTCTTCATGGTCTTGTCTTTTTCGTCGTACTTGTGAATCGACGCAACGTGAACCACGCGGTCTGCCGATACAAACGAATAGCACGTGTTGTTCAGTGTGGGCGATGGATTTGGTGCTTCGCCCGACAACAGCGCCACCACCGCAGCCGCACACGTTTTGCCGTGATTGTTCGCCATGTGTGCAGACTTCGGCATGAGTGGTGCGATCTGCAGCGCGTCACCCAGCAGGTGAACGCCGGGGACGTTTTTGGCCTCGTAAGTGATCCAGTTGATTTCGCACCAACGACGATTGGCGGTAATGAAGGGGTCTGCGATCTTGCCGGCCTTCATCGGTGGCAGCACGTTGAGTACGTCGGCCTTCACGTCACCGAACTCAAGCTTGGCTGTCGAGGTGCGCGTATCAACGTCAGTCACCTTGGATTGGCCGCGGTACTCGACGATACCGCCATACATATCTGCCCAAGCCTTCTTAAACAGGCCTGGCTTGGATACGACGTCCATGTTCGCGTCGAGAATGAGCACCTTCGACTTCGGCTTGAATTGCTTGAAGTACGAGGCGACTTGGCAGGCTCGTTCGTACGGGCCGGGTGGGCAACGATACGGCGCTTCAGGAATTGAGAGCGCGTATACACCACCATCTTTCATCGCTTCAAGTTGGCGACGCAAGCCGACGGTTTGTGGGCCAGCCTTCCAAGCGTGCAAGTAGCGCGCCTGCGCGTCGGCGTTGTTGAGTCCGGGCACCAGCTCGTACATGAAGTCGATACCCGGCGAAAGAACTACGCGATCAAACGGCAAGACATCGCCAGAAGCAAGTCGCACCTGCTTTTTCTCGACGTCAATGGCGGTCGCTTCGCCACGCACAAGACGTACGCCCCACTTGTTCTGCAGCGTGTCGTAGGACATCGTGACGTCCTCGATCTTCTGTGATCCACCGAGCACCAAGTTCGAGATCGGGCACGATACGAATGACGTGTTGCGCTCGACAACCGTCACATCAAAATTCGGTGCCCACATCTTGATGTACTTCGCCGCAGTCGCGCCACCATAGCCGCCGCCGACGATTACAACCTTGGGGCCGCTAGCGCCACCGACGCTCGCACAACCTGAGATGCTCGCGATCGCGCCAGCACCCGCGGTCGCCGCGCCTGCCTTGATAAATCCTCTGCGATTAATTGTCATCTTGGCCCCCTAGCGCTTTTGTGCTGCAAAGAAATCGGCCATCGCTGCAATCTCAGCATCCGTATAGCCCTTGGCGATTTGATGCATTAGCGTTGCCTCGCGTTTTCCATCCTTGAAGAGCTTCATTTGCGTAACGAAGTACTCTTTATTCATACCCGCGAGACCAACCACCGCACCACCAACCGACTGGCCGTTGGTGCCATGACAAGCTGAGCAAGTCGCCGCCATGGATCGGACCCCCTTCGGTGTCAGATTCGATGCAGCAAACTGTGGTGCTGGCGGCGCAGCCGGGGCTGCTGCTGGCGCTGCCGGTGCGCTGGCGGGCGGCGTGCTCGGGGCTTGCGCATGGGCCATCACGACGAACATCGCTAAAGCACCACTTGCGGCCGCGCGCGCCAATGCGCGCGGAATGGACTCGGCGTACATATCGATCTCCTCAGTATCGTTATTGCGGCGAATAGTAGGATGGTGGTTGGTAATCATGTCGCTGGCCAACCTCAATCTCAGCCAACTTTACGCGACTCGGCGTGGAATGCAAAAGAATCGGCGGTCATTTGCGCACACCCTAGGCTTTCTCCTAAGTGCGGCGCGACCACAAAAGAAAAGCCCCGTATGACGCGGGGCTTTTGCACGTTATCGCTGCACTGCAACAAAGAATCAAGTCTCCTGTGGCGTTGGCTCTTTGCTCTCGCTGTCGGTGCTGCTCGCGCTATCGAGGATATCCAAGCTCACCTTATCGTCCGCCCCCACATCGATGGTGACCTTCCCGCCATTCGCGAGACGTCCAAACAGCAGTTCATCGGCCAGCGCGCGGCGGATCGTGTCCTGAATCAGTCGCGACATGGGACGTGCGCCCATCAGTGGATCGAATCCATTCTTGGCGAGGTACTTCTTCAGCGCCTCGGTAAAGGTCGCTTCGACTTTCTTCTCAGACAGCTGCGCTTCCAACTGCATCAAGAACTTGTCGACCACCTGCAGGATGATCTGCTCATTGAGCGGGCTGAAGGAAATTGTTGCGTCGAGACGGTTGCGGAACTCCGGCGTGAACATCCGTTTGATCTCGGCCATTTCGTCGCCGGCTTTTTTGTCCGTCGTGAAACCAATCGACGTCTTCGACAACTCCGACGCGCCCGCGTTAGTCGTCATGATGATCACGACGTTGCGGAAGTCCGCTTTGCGACCGTTGTTGTCTGTGAGCGTGCCGTGGTCCATCACCTGCAGCAGGACATTGAAAATATCCGGGTGCGCTTTTTCGATTTCGTCGAGCAACAACACGCAGTAAGGCTGCTTGGTGATCGCCTCGGTCATCAACCCGCCCTGGTCGAAACCAACGTATCCCGGGGGCGCACCGATTAAACGCGAAACGGCGTGACGCTCCATGTACTCGGACATATCGAAGCGAACCAGTTCAATGCCCAGAATGAACGCGAGCTGCTTGGCGACTTCGGTCTTGCCGACCCCGGTTGGACCTGAGAACAAGAATGAACCGATAGGTTTGGTCGTGCTGCCCAAGCCTGAGCGCGCCATCTTGATCGCGGCGGCCAAGGCTTCGATCGCCTTGTCTTGACCGAACACGACCGATTTGAGATCGCGCTCAAGCGTTTTGAGGGCATTGCGATCGTCGCTCGAAACATTGCGCGCCGGGATGCGTGCAATTTTGGCGATGATCTCTTCGATCTCCGTCTTGCCGATGGTTTTCTTCTGCTTCCACTTAGGTGCGATGCGCTGGGCAGCACCGGCTTCGTCGATGACATCTATCGCCTTATCGGGCAGATGACGGTCGTTAATGTATTTGGCCGAGAGCTCAGCGGCCGTGGTGAGCGCGCTCGATGTGTACTTGACCCCGTGGTGAAGCTCGAAACGCGACTTGAGCCCCTTAAGGATTTCAATGGTCTCTGGAACAGAAGGCTCGTTGACGTCGATCTTTTGGAAACGTCGCGAAAGTGCATGATCTTTTTCGAACACACCGCGGAATTCTTGGTAGGTGGTCGCGCCGATGCACTTCAAGGCCCCAGAGGACAGCGCGGGCTTCAACAGGTTGGATGCGTCGAGCGTGCCACCCGAAGCCGATCCTGCGCCGATCAGCGTGTGGATCTCGTCGATAAACAGAATGGCATTGGGGTTGTCGTGCAGTTGCTTCAACACTGCCTTAAGGCGTTGCTCAAAGTCACCGCGGTACTTGGTACCAGCCAATAGGGCGCCCATGTCGAGCGCATATACAACGCACTTCGACAAAATCTCGGGAACCTCACCGTCCACGATGCGTTTGGCTAACCCCTCTGCAATGGCGGTTTTGCCAACGCCGGCCTCGCCAACGAGCAGTGGATTGTTCTTGCGGCGTCGACAAAGAATTTGCACAACGCGCTCAACTTCGTGTTCGCGCCCGATGAGCGGATCAATCTTGCCGTCGATCGCGTTTTGGTTCAGGTTAGTGGTGAACTGATCGAGCGCGCCGCCAGCCTGTTCGCTCTCGGCCGTCTCGGCCTCGCCCTCTGGTTTGTCGGGGTTCTGCGGCGCGGCTTTGGAGATACCGTGCGAGATGAAGTTAACAACATCTAGGCGCGATACGCCTTGCTGGTGCAAGTAGTACACCGCGTGCGAATCCTTCTCGCCGTAAATCGCCACCATCACGTTCGAACCCATTACCTCTTTCTTGCCTGAGGACTGAACGTGAAGAATGGCGCGTTGGATCACGCGCTGAAAACCCAGTGTCGGTTGGGTGTTCACCTCGCCATCGCCGGCGACGATCGGCGTATGTTGTTCGATGAACTCGGTCAGGTTCTTGCGAAGCTCGTCTACTTTGGCCGCGCAAGCCTTCAGCACCTCCTGAGCGGACGGATTGTCCAGAAGGGCAAGCAAAAGGTGCTCGACAGTGATGAACTCGTGACGCTTGTGTCGAGCCTCGACAAACGCAGCGTGTAAGCTCATCTCAAGTTCGTGGGCAATCATGATCTTCCTTTAGCAGCGGGCGCAACGCGTTGATGCAAGCGCCCTAATTACAACTTACAACTCACAACTTACAACGCACAAACTGTAACTTGAATCTAGTTGGTGCAAAAAAATCGCTCCTTGCACCATTGTGCAGCAATCCAGCCTCTTATCGCGTCCGATTACTTTAAGTGGGGATGGTTCAGCGAATTTCATCCCCCGTCAAAATCCACCAAGATGCCTTACCGCCTTCTAAGCAATCCTTGTTCCAGGCGGCGGCAAAACGCCGCAAGTCTGCGGTAAGCCACGTTCACACTTCTTCCATGCCGCAGCGCAGCGGGTGCTCAAAGGCCCGCGCGTGATCCATCACCTGCTCGACCTTCATGGCCGCGACGTCGCGTGGGTAAACACCGCAGACCCCACGACCCTCGGTATGCACCTTAAGCATGATTTGAGTCGCCCGTTCATGACTGTGGGCGAATACGCGCTCAAGAATATCGACGACAAACTCCATCGGTGTGTAGTCATCGTTGTACATGAGCACTTGCCACATGGCCGGCGGCTTGGTTTTCGCCGGACGCTCTTGCAGTTCGGTTCCGCTCCCCGGTCGACCGGGATTGCCCTGATTCTTTGATGCCATGTTCCTTCAGTTCTGCGTAATCCGCCGAAATCCTACACGGAGCCCTACTGACTGGGACATACCAGCATAGGCGCGAGTTGCTATGATGATATTGATAAGTAGCGCCGGAATTCAAGCGCAAACAACACGAATGCCAATGATCGTGCCGAGACCGCGTTATCGGCGCAAATCTGACGGTGTTTTGGTAAATATGCCACGCCGTGTTGCAAAAAAGCCGGTAAACTCTTGACTAAGCAATGACTGGTGGGTAAAAGTCAGGCTTGGAGTGTGGCTTTGAGGTTTTCTGCATTTGCATCATGCGGTTGCGGGCCTTGAAAAGCGATACGTTTCCGGGGCTCTCCAACCCGATATCTTTTCAATAAGGATGCAATTGCATGGCAACAGGTACAGTGAAGTGGTTTAACGACGCCAAGGGTTATGGTTTTATTACACCCGATGACGGCAGCGAAGATCTTTTCGCGCATTTCTCGGCGATTCAAATGAGCGGCTTCAAGACCTTGAAAGAAGGTCAAAAGGTTGCCTTCGAAGTGACCCAAGGCCCTAAGGGCAAGCAAGCTTCGAATATCAACAACGCCTGATAGCGCTTGTTGAACCGAAAAACCCTCGCAGTAATGCGGGGGTTTTTTGTTTTTAGGGCCCCCAACTCGTGCTGATCGCGTTCAACAAACCCTACGGCGTCGTTTGCCAGTTCAGCGCCTCGGGTGACCGACCCACGCTGAAGGACTTCATTTCAGTCCCAAATGTGTATCCGGCGGGTAGGCTGGACACAGATAGTGAAGGACTGGTCCTC
The DNA here is from genome assembly GCA_021300055.1 of Nitrosomonadaceae bacterium. GTDB lineage: Bacteria > Pseudomonadota > Gammaproteobacteria > Burkholderiales > Usitatibacteraceae > UKL13-2. Next base: position 13,372 of record JAJTHU010000206.1, read on the forward strand.
CTGACAGACGACGGCGCGTTGCAAGCTCGAATCTCCTCACCGCGGCACAAACTCGCCAAAACTTATTGGGCCCAAGTTGAAGGTGCTCCGAGCGCCGCAGATCTCCAGAGGCTGAGGACGCCGCTTGACCTGGGTGACTTCATCACGCTACCTGCGGCGGATGCACGGCTCTGCGATGGGTCCAGCGTAAGTGAGCGCTCTCCTCCGATACGCTATCGGGCATCCATCCCGACGAGTTGGGTAGAAATCTCGCTAACTGAAGGCAAAAACCGCCAAGTTCGTCGAATGACAGCCAAAATCGGCTTCCCGACCCTTCGTCTATTGCGCATTGCAATCGGGCCGTTCTCACTTCCGTCGCTGCAGCTCGCGCCCGGGGAGTGGATCGAAGTCGCCGCCGACGCGCTCGGCGCCCATCCGCGCGGCCCGTCTCGATCGGCTACCCCGAGAAAATGATTTGTGTCTCAGTGCCAAGAATTGCCCAAATTCCCTGTCGATTGAACAACTTAGCGGCGAAAACACCACAAAAAATGTGTCAAACCCGTGTCAACCCGCTAGAATAATGCGCGTTAATCGCCCTGACAGGCAACAGAACCAGAGCAACACAGCTCGACCGCGAAAAGCAAGTTCCCAGTATCTGTCGTTAACGTTAACAACACTCACTCACACTTAGGAAATGATCATGAAAAAACTGTCCGCTCTCGTTGCTGCTCTTTTCGCTGCTGCTGCTGTGAACGCGGCTGCACAAGCTCCTGCTGCTGCTCCTGCAAAGGCTGCTGAGCCAGCTAAGGCTGCTGCTCCTGCAAAGGCTGAAGCTAAGAAAGAAGAAAAGAAAGAAGAAAAGAAAGAAGCTAAGAAAGAAGAAAAGAAAGCTGACGCTCCTAAGAAGTAATCGAGCGGCGAGCCCAGCGCTCGCTTCAGCATCAAGAAAGGGCGAGACGACAGTCTCGCCTTTTTCTTTTTTGAAGTTCGGTTCAGCTTTTCTAAGTTGTTGTATCCGAGCAAACTGCTCGCATATGCTCTTAAGTTGACGCGCCAATTTCCGGCACGCACAAATCCCAATAAAAATTTCTCCCATGCCCTCTTCACGCATCGTCGTTGGCCTTTCCGGCGGCGTAGATTCAGCCGTCACTGCCCTGCTGCTAAAGCAGCAAGGCCACGATGTGCTCGGCATCTTCATGAAGAACTGGGAAGATGACGACGATGACGAATACTGCTCGACACGGCAAGACTTTCTCGACGCCGCCGCTGTCGCAGATGTCATCGGCATCGACTTTGAGGCGGTCAACTTCGCTGCCGAGTACAAGGATCGCGTCTTCGCGGAGTTTTTGCGCGAATACCAAGCAGGACGCACCCCGAACCCAGACGTTCTCTGCAATGCCGAGATCAAGTTCAAGGCATTTCTTGATCACGCAATGACAGTGGGCGCAGACAAAATTGCCACAGGTCACTATGCGCGCGTACGCGAACGCGACGGCATGTTCGAGCTCCTCAAGGGTGTCGATTCTTCCAAAGATCAGAGCTATTTCCTGCATCGACTCACGCAGGCGCAGCTATCGCGCGCGCTATTTCCCATCGGAGAACTGCGCAAAACTGAAGTGAGGCGACTTGCCGCAGAGGCAGGTCTGCCGAATCAAGCCAAGAAGGACTCGACCGGCATATGCTTTATTGGTGAACGACCGTTTCGGGAGTTTCTGCAACGCTACCTACCACGACACCCTGGCGACATGCGCACGCCAGAGGGCAAGCGTGTCGGCTCGCATCAAGGGTTGATGTACTACACCATCGGCCAACGACAAGGTCTCGGTATCGGTGGAAGCAAGTCAGGCTCGGGAGATCCGTGGTTCGTTGTCAGCAAGGACATTCCGACCAATACGCTCGTCGTTGCGCAAGGTCACGATCATCCACTCCTATTGAAAGCAGAGTTGGACGCGGCTGACGCCTCTTGGCTGTCAGGTGAGGCACCCTCAACAGGTGAGGGAGTACATCTAGCGGCCAAAACGCGATATCGCCAGTCGGACGCACCGTGCGCCATGACGACACACGGCCAGTCGGCATTTTCGCTGCGGTTCCGCGATCCGCAGTGGGCCATAACGCCCGGGCAGTCTGCTGTGCTGTACGCAGGCGAGGTCTGTTTGGGCGGCGGAGTTATCAACTGAGGATGCCGTCATCGCGGTACTTGCATCACTCGGCGCGACTTGCCGTGATAGATTGCGCGCTTCTGATGCGCGCGCGATGTCGACCAAATTGAGGTTTTGCAGGCCGAGCATCTCGTAGCACCATTGAATCGGCTCTCTAGTCTGCCAATCTTGCTCCCCATCATCGCGACATGCCAAAAATCGTAGACATCCTCAACGCCGACGTCGGTGAAGTCGCGACCAAGGTGCTCAAGGCTGACGTCGGCGATATCGTCAAGGGCGCCGGCAAGGTGCTGACCACAGACGTGGGCACGATCGCGAAGGGCACGTCAAAGGTGCTCAGCTACGATCTGGCGGATCTGTTTTCTGATGAAAAGCAGGATGCGGATGCGGCTACACCAAAACCAGCCGGAACCTACCCTACACCACCTGCTCCTGGCACGACACCGGCCCCAAACAACGAGCCGCCGCCTCCAGGTTCGACTGCAAGTTTCACCGCGGTCAAGCCCGCGGCGACACCGGGAGAACTGCCCAAGATGCGCCTCACGGAGGCGCTAGTCATGCGCCAATCCCGACCAGCGCCGGCGCAAGCAGAACTGACTATCCTGCTGCCCCTGGCCATCGGCGCCTACGAGCGCGCGCTGGGAAGCGCGCATGGAGATATCGCCAGTGATCCCGTCTCGGTGATGTATAGCGGCAACGGTGAAGCCGTTAGCGTCACCGTCACACCGTTCTGGGAAAGCGATGAAGCACAGGCGGCGTTGGCCAAGTCTAAGAATGCGCTGGAGAACAGTCGCGGTAGCGTCGAGCAATCGTGGATCGCCGGTATCGATTCACGCGGCGTTGTGTTCATGTGGACACGTGACACCTACTGCTTCGAGATAACCTCGCCACGCGGCGTTTCACCAGTCGCCCGATTCCTAGAAGTCTTCCCGTACTAGGCGCTATCGCGAAGGCGTCCGTTCGGGCTGGCTCGGTCCGGTGTTCTGCCATCGACATCCATCGTCGCGCAGCGCATCGCGCACCAGCGGAATCACAGCCGCGAGTCCCATGTCGCGGTAGGCCTCGTTGCAATCCGGTCGCTTCAGCGCTTTATCGAACGCTTTTTCAATGTCGCGCTTGGACGCTTCCTTCGGCAGCGCAGGAAACGGCAGTAGCGCCCTCGCACCCGCACCGTCGCGACTCAATTCTCGCGCTTGACGCCGCAACGCATCGAGATCCAGCGGACGCGCATTTGGCGTTGCGGCTGGAGGAAGCGCGGGCGCATTCAGCAGCGCCGGTGGGCCTGCCCCACTGCCGCGGCTAGCGTCGGGCAGCGTTGCGTTGTTGGGTGCGGTTGGTGGTGCGCTCGGTGTTCCTGCAGCCGCATGCTGCACCGTGACATCGCTACCCGATTGCGTTTCGGGGAGCGACGGCGCCGCTGCAGCGGACGGGGCAGGTGTTGGCGTAGGCTTTGCCAAGGGGATGTCGATGCTAGGCAGAGTCACTGGCGCACGCGTTGAAAGCGGCACCTCGACTGGCTGAATCGGCAATGCGGGCACCAAGAGGTTGTTTGGCGCGGGGGCGGCCGCACTAGGTACTTCTAGCGCTCGCAACGCAAGCGGTGCGACAGGTAATGCGGACTGCGAGACCGCTCCCGTGCGCGGATTTGGTTCTCCCGACGGTATTGTCAATGGAGGCAGAGAAATTGGTGCAATCACCATCGGCGGCACTGCGGTGGGTGCAGCCTCTACGCTCGGCGTCGCCGCAATGCTGGGGAGCGGTGGCAAGGGTGCCACCTCGATCCGCGTCGTTGGTGCCGGTGCGACAAGTGGGCGCTCCGAGATTGTAGGCGCCGCGATGCTAAATGTCGCATTGGGTTTCGGCACTGCTAGCGGTTCGACCGTCAACGGCGCAACCAAGGGAACCGCCGCGGATACGGCCTGTTCGGAAGGCGCGCCCGGCGCCAGTGGAACCGCGGCGATGGGCGCGACGCTGATCGGCGCCAATGGGGCTACTTCTGCAGTCGATTCGCGCGCGAGCGAAGGGATCTTCGCAACATCGGGTA
>JAJTHU010000197.1 GCA_021300055.1 Nitrosomonadaceae bacterium
GAGCGGTGGTGCCTTGAGTCTTCGCAAGCAGGATTGGATCTCGCGGCTTTGTGATGTCAACGACTTCAAAGCGCACCGCTTCGCGAGGGTTCTTGCGCGCGAGGAGAATTTCAAGGCGCTGGCAAAAAGGACAGGCCGGAATGTGATAGACGGTGAGCACGGAGTTGGGTTCTATATGCAGGTAAGTTACTGAGGCGACGCCCTCTAGGCACTCGCAACAACTCGTCGCGCAAGGCCTACCTGCATGCTCGAGGGGCCGGAGTTAGTTCGCTTATCGCATCATTTGATCGCTGGATGTCTGCACACAAACCGGCTTGTGGAATTGCAGCGTCTGACAAATCATTTCACGCGGTCACAAGAAGCGAACCAGAGCGAAAACACACACGGGTACTGCGACTAGCGCGACAACGAACTTAAGGCGCACCGCGCGGGCCTTGTGCAGGATGAGCAGCGCGCCGAAAAGCGCCAAGGCCTGAGCTGCGACGGTTGGCCAGCTATTGATCGGGCCGAACGCAAACTGGGCAATCACAGGCGCGCCAATCGCGACTGCCAAGAGCAATGACAACGCGACCCGCCAAGAGCGGGGCAAGGAGGACGGTAAAGATTCAGCGTGATGCATGTGTTTTTTACTCCGGATTGCAATAAATCAATCCTCGGGCTGTCCAACTCAAGTGGACTGCTTGGCTAAGGACTGCGGTACCGCTTCTCCAACTGCTGTGCGGGCGATAGCCGAGCGATTCGTGCATCCGCCTGCGATTGCGTATTTGAAGGGATCAGCGACGATTACTCTTTGTTCGCCACAAAAAAACGCTCCAAATTCGGGCGCTGAAATTAGTCTTTCGGAGAATTCCGTTTGGCAAAAGCGCCTGACCGTTTTACTCGCAAGCGAACCTAGCCCGCTGCGGATTGGGCACAACCGAGTCGAGACTGCCGCCTGCGAACGTCACGCCGTCGGCTTGACGCAGTACTGAAGCGTGGTTGCCCCCGAAAAACCAAGCAGCCACCGAAGGTAGCCGAAGTGCGAAGTCTTCGTCGGGACGAAGCCGAGCCGCTCGTACAGCCTGCGCGCATTGATATTCGTGTTGATGACATCAAGGCGGATGGTTTGATAGCCATCGTCTGCACTGAATTGCTTGAGGCGCTCAAGGAGTGTTGTACCCACGCCGCCTCCGCGCGCTGACGGGGAGACCGCAATGCCGTCCATGAGAAGTTCGTTCGGACTCAGCTTACGTTCGAACAACGCGAGGACCAGCACGGCACGCAGCGAACCAAGTAGGCCTAGGTGATGACGAAGCAATGCAGGGCCGATGCCCGATGTGAACGCGCCGCTTTGTGTCTTGAAGCCAGCGATGCCCAGCACTCGCTCGCCGGAGAGTGCGACGAACGAGTGGTGCGGGTCGAACGCTTGCTCAAGCACCTTGAGGCGGCGGTGCGTGTTGGGGATGGCAATGGAGAGCTTTGGGCCAAATGCGGCATCGTACAGGAGTGCGACTTCAGAGCGCAGAGCGTCAGGAAAGCCACGTGTGATGGTGAGGTCTTCTGGCATCGTGAGGTCGTTAGGAGATACTAAAGATCCAAGCCGCAATACACTTCGGTTGGGCCGCTGCATCAAACGAAGGCATCAGAAAGGGCCGACGTATTGACGCTAGCGGTAGTGAACCAGCCCTAGCACTTGCCTGTATAGAACCGGCGCGCGCACACGGCCTCGTAGCGCGCGTTACCACCTATCTCAACCTGCGCGCCCTCGGTAACGCGATTCCCTGCGGCATCGAGACGCACGTTCATCGTTGCCTTGCGGCCGCAACGACAGATGGTTTTCATTTCCTCTAAGTCGTCCGCGAGGGTTAGGAGCGCCTTTGAGCCCGGAAACGGGTTGCCCTGAAAGTCGCTGCGCAGTCCGTAGCAAATGACGGGAGTCGACGAGGTATGCGCCAGTTGGTGTAGTTGCCGCACTTGTGCTTCGCTGAGGAACTGCGCCTCGTCGATCAGGATGCAAGAGGGGCGTTGCTTCGCGGCGTAAAGTACGGCGAAGTCGGTGTCGTCAGAAAACGTCGCGGATTCGCGTGTGACACCGAGGCGGGACGTGACGTTGCCGACACCGTAGCGATCATCGACCTTTGCGGTGTAGAGGTCAACGGTCTGGCCGCGCTCTTCGTAGTTGTGTGCGACTTGCAGCAGCGCGGTGGACTTGCCGGCATTCATCGCGGCAAAGCGGAAATAGAGTTTGGCCATCGTTATAAAAAATCTCGCGGATGGCGCGCAGTTTATCGAGAAACTCGGCGGTTGCTTTGGCAGATGAGCCGCCGCACTGCTTGTGTAACTTGCTACATCGTGCGGACGACCCCGACAACGAGGCCCTCGATATCGAGCGTTTGCTTGGAGAGGTCAACCACAATCGGCAAGAAGTCAGGGTTCTCGGCGATGAGGTACGCCTGCTTGCCCTTGAGCTTCAAGCGCTTGACGGTGGCGTCGCCATCGATCCGCGCCACGACGATCTGGCCGTTGTGGGCGTTCTGCGTTTTGTGGACCGCAAGCCAATCGCCATCCATGATGCCGACGTCTTTCATGCTCTGTCCCTTCACCTGCAGCATGTAGTCGGCGCGTGGCTGAAACATGAGCGGACTGACGGGGTAGCGGCCGACGATATTCTCTTGCGCGAGGATGGGGGAACCCGCCGCGACTTTGCCGATGAGGGGGAGGCCGTACTCTTCATCGTTGGCGGCGTTGTCGTCAGACAAGATGCGTATGCCGCGAGATGAGCCGGGCAGCATTTCGATTGCGCCTTTACGCTCTAGCGTGCGCAGGTGTTCTTCGGCGGCGTTTGGCGACCGAAAACCCAGCGCCGCGCAGATCTCAGCGCGCGTTGGTGGCATGCCGTTTTCGGCAATCCACTGCTTGAGGAAGTCGAGGATTTCTTGCTGGCGTACGGTTAAATTTTCCATAACTGGCTTTTTATACAGTTTTTGCGCGGATTGCAAGTGTTTTTTGCGGGTGGCCCGATCCGCTCGTCCGCGCGACATCATCTGTGGGTCATCGGCACGCGAGATAATCAAAAGCTCGCCAATCCTAACCGACCGACCATGACCCGGCTACCGCTCACATCTCTTTTCATCGCCATTGTTTCGCTCGCTGTAATGAGCGTTAGCAACGCGCAAGCATCCGAACTCAAGGCCGGTCCGATGGTCGGGGCCACTGCGATGCGGCAAGCAAAGATTTGGATGCAAGCCACGGGCCAGGGCACGGCGCAGATTGAGTACTGGGATATCGCCACACCGGAACGTGTGCGAAAGAGCGCGACCGTGCCACTCACGCCGGACAACGATTTCGTTGGGCAGTTTTTGGTGGGCTTGCTCGAACCCGGTCGTAGCTATGGCTATCGCGTGCTGATTAACGGCAAAGTACAGAAGGTGCCGCAGACCTTGGCATTCAAGTCGCAAGCCTTGTGGCAGTGGCGTACTGACGCGCTGGATTGGCGAATGGCGTTTTCGTCGTGTGGGTTTGTGAACGAGCCCGCGTACGACCGGCTCGGGCGACCATATGGCGGGCCGCCTGAGGCGAAGCGCATTTACGACACGATGGTGAGTGCGCAACCTGACCTCACTCTGTGGGGCGGTGACTATTTGTACTTCCGTGAGGCAGACGAAGACAGCGAACTCGGCCTGCGCTATCGCTGGATGTATGACCGTGGGACGCCAGAACAGCAGGGCATCCTGCGCACGGGTTCGCACATTGCAATTTGGGACGACCACGAATTCGGCCCCAACGACAGCAACATGAGTTACGGACTGAAGGGTGAGGCATTGCGCCTATTCAAACTCTACTGGCCCAACAGCAGCTTTGGCTTGCCAGAGACCCCCGGCACCTTCGGCGTCCACCGCTTCAACGATGTCGATTTCTTCCTACTCGACAACCGCTACCACCGCGACCACGACGACCTCAAGCAGAAGAACAAAACGATGCTGGGTGCGACGCAGTTGCGTTGGCTGAAGAACGCACTGTTGGCGTCGGTTGCGCCGATTAAGATTCTTGTCAGCGGCAGCCAGGTGACCAACGAGATTAATCGTAGCGAAGGCTGGGACAAGTTTCCGGAAGAGCGCGAGGCGTTCCTCAAGTTTCTGACTGATCATCGCATCAACGGGGTGATGATCCTGTCGGGTGATCGCCACTTCACGAATCTGCTTCGCACCGAGCGTCCCGGCACATACGCACTGCACGAACTGACGTGCTCTCCGTTACTGTCGGGGCCGTCGTCGACAACCACGCGCGAGCACGAAAGCAAAAACCCCGCGATCGTGCCGGGCACGTTTGTGAACCAGCGCAACTTCTGTACGCTCGACTTCAAGGGGCCGCGAACCGATCGTCGCATCGTGATTCGCAGTGTGGCCACGGATGGTCAACAACTCTGGGAACGCGAGCTCAAATTGAGCGAGATGCAAACGCCACGGCCTTAGAAACGCCACCCTCTTAGCGGCTCCGTCCGACAGGACGACCTCGACCATCAGCGGTCAGCGTGTTGGTCGGGTGTGTCGGCGCTCTTCGTCACGTCTGTTGGAGGTCCGAGGTCGTTGATCTCGGGGGCGCGGGGCTTCACATTGAGGACCGCGCCACCGCCGAACAATAGCGCCGCCATGCTATAGAAGAGTGGCATCAAGCCAAACGCCGCACCGAGCACGCCAAACGCCATCGGCATGACCGTTTGCGAACCATTAATCAGCGTCGTGCGCAGGCCAACGGCTTCGGCTGCCCGACCATTGGGGGCGGTTTCATGGAGCAGGGTCAGCACCATCGGCTGTGGTGCGCCAAGCCCGAGGCCCATGATGAACATCAGCACCATGAGCACGGCGACGCTGTTGGTGAAAGGCACGAGCAGGAAACTCAGCGCAGCAACGATGAGTGCCACACGAATTAACGCCCAGGGACGCAGCCGCTGCGCGATAAACGGCATCGCCAAGCGCACGGTAAACGTCGCTGCTGCGAACGCACCCATCACGATGCCGATTTCAGATGCGGATAAGCCAATCGCAGAGCCATGCAACGGGATGGCAAACCCATAGATGTCCCACGCGACGGTGAACAAGGCCATGGCCACGAAGAGCTTGCGCATTTCGCTGGTGCGCAAAATCTCCAACACGCTGCCGCGTGACGCGTTGGCGTCGGCGTTGCGCGCATGATGCTTCGGCAAGAGCTTGAGCGAGAGCGCGACGATTGGAATCACCGTGAAGAGGGCAAGCAGCAGGAACGTGCTGCGATGTCCAAAGTTGTCGATAGCGACCCCGGCAAGAATCGGCGCGATAAATGACGATGTCGAAAAGCCAATCGCGACGTAGCTGAAGTTGGTCGGGCGTTCGTTGGCACTGCTGAGTTCCCCGACTGCATGGTAGGCCGCGACATTCACCAACATGAAGCCCACGCCGACGATGACGCTCGAGACGTAGAGCGCCGACATATCAAACCAAACGAAGGGCAACACGGTGCCGACGCCGACGCCAATCGAGCCCAAGCGGTAGGGCTGCTCGACACCGATTCGATCAATCCATCGTCCCGCGCTGACCGAGAGCAGCGCTGGCAGCAAGGCATAAAGCGACATCAAGAGCCCAATGGTGAAGGGGGATGCCTCCTGGTGAATGGCGGTGAGCGTGACGCTAATCCGCGCGCCCAACGACGCCACGTGATTGAGCACCAGCAGGATGATGACGAGCGGCAGCGGCTTCATGCTCGCAAGGTCGCTTCGTTGGCGGCAATGAGCGCCGCGCCGCGCTCAGCGATCATCATGGTCGGTGTGTTGGTGTTTCCAGAGGTGATGGATGGCATGACCGATGCATCAATCACGCGCAGCCTATCAACGCCCAGCACGCGTAACTCGCTATCAACGACCGCGCTGGCGTCTTGCGCGTGGCCCATCTTGCAGGTACCCGCCGGATGGAAGATCGTGGTGCCGATGTTGCCTGCTGCGGTGATCAGCTCGTTTTCAGTCTGGAACGCCGGGCCTGGCATGAATTCCTCTGGGGCGTAGGGTGCGAAGGCGGTGCTCGCCGCGATGCGTCGCGTGAGTTGAATGGCATCAACCGCGACTTTGCGGTCGGTATCAGTGCTGAGGTAATTCAGCGTGATGCGCGGTGCGTCCGATGCGTTCGATGATGCAATGCGTACGTGGCCGCGCGAAGTCGGGCGCAGATTGCACACACTCATCGTCACGGCGGGCCAGCGGTGCAGCGGCTCACCAAAGCGATCGAGCGAGAGCGGCTGAACGTGATATTGCAAGTTGGGCGTGCGCTGATGCTCGTCAGATTTGGCGAACGCACCGAGTTGCGAGGGTGCCATCGACAGTGGGCCTTCGCGCCAGAAGGCGTATTGCATCGCCATTTGCAGCTTGCCCCACCACGTGTGATACCA
>JAJTHU010000225.1 GCA_021300055.1 Nitrosomonadaceae bacterium
ACGCTGGTGCCTGCCGCGAGCATATTCGTGAGTGTGCGGTTGGTGGTTGTTGACGTTGGTCCGAGGTTGATGGTCACCGGCACGGTCAGTGCGCAAGCGCCAGGGGTGCGTACACCGCCCGCCTCAGTCGCCGCGGGGATGCGGCGTGTAGTGGGTAAAGTGACCGAGCCACTCCCAGGTGTTGCGGTCAGCCCTGTCCCAAGGCAAGTGGTTGTCGGGGCGGGTGAGGCGGCGACCACCATGTCGGCAGGGAAGGTGTCGACCAGCGCGCTTGCGAGCGTCGCTTCGGCCAGGCCGCTGTTGGTCAGTGTGATGGTCAACGTGGTCGTTTCTGATGTCGTCGCGTTAGGTGAGAACGTAGTCGGTGCAAACGATTTGCTCAATGTGACCCAGCCCCAGTCACGCGGCGCAAGGCCAGTCTCTGCCTCCAGGTCAGTAATGGACTTGTAGGCCACTACATCATCGAAGAAAGCGGCGTTGTCCGGATCACTTCCTGCGGCAGAGGCGGCGAGGATCCAGTACGTGTTATTGACCGGAGCGGTGGTGTTGATGAGCTCGTTTGAGGCGGCGTTCGGCATGACTTGGCGAGATGCGTGATCGGCAGCGTATGCGCCGCGACCGGTCGGGCCATGGCTAACGACTACGTAAGCGATACCGGTAACGGCGTTGCCACGGTCGTTAACGGTGAGTCCTTTGCCCGCCAAATAGTCCGCGTACCGCGTCCCACGTGGCGCCGTCGCGCATGAGCCATTTGCGACTGGTGTGGCTGAAGTTGTGAGCAAGGTAGTCGTGTTGCAGTCGGTGGCGCTCATGCCCTCGCTGCGGGTGAGCCCGGTGGCGCCTGCAAAGACACGGTAAGACAGTTTTCGCCCCCAGCTATCGAGGGCGCTGCCAAACGGAATGCCTAAGGTGCCCCAGGGCAACACACCGTCGGCAGCGGTGCAGGTGTCGGAGGGGTTGACCGTCGTTGCAGCGGCCTCGGTGCCATTGGCGTTTGTCGGCAGGGCAGGGCATGGCAAGCGGCGATTGGTAGCGACGAAAGCCGCAATCGCGCGGTCCACCTCGGGGAACGCGCTACTCGCACCGGTGGCTTTTGCCAACTGGCGCTGTTGCTGCTTTACATACTGGAACCCGATGGCTGTACCTACCGCCGCGAGCAAAAGCACGATGATGAACAGGCCAACGAAGCCGCGCTGTTCGTTGCTGAGGCGCGTGGCCACGAAAAGAGCTTTGGGCGTGGGTTGCATCGCTTGGCGGATTGTTGGGCCGTGACTCAGCGCTAGTAAGCGCGCGGCGCTAAACCGGCTTTGCTCGCAAGCGCGAGGATCGTTCTGCGCAGCACGATATCGTCGAAGTGAGTCACCCCGTCAGCATACATGGCAGGTGAGTCGACGAGATAAAACGTTCCGGCTGGCGTGTTGGGCAAATTCGCCGCATTGCGTGCTTCCTCTGTGCCTGAGGCCGGTGTTCCACCAACCTGTAGTACCCCTTGCGGCGAGTAGCTGTCGTTGCGGTTTTCGCCATGACTAATGACGACATACGCGACGCCCGTCGACACCGCAGCTGCTGGGTCGGCGAGCAAAGTGCCCCCGACGTCGCGCACGCGGATTCCGCGCCCCGCAATCACCGTCGCTGGTGGTGTGCAAGCGGCAGGGAATGTGGCGCTTGTGCAAGGCGCGCAAGTGAAGTTAGGTGCGCCACCCATAGCCGCCCCCGTGCCACCTGGGGAGCAAGCAGTGAAGTTCATCGCTTGGGCTCGAATCAGTGATTCATCGACGCGGTAGGTGAAGACGTTGCCCCAGCCATCCGTCACGTCAGCGAGTTGTACGCCGAGCGTTTTCCAAGGCACGACGCCGCTGGTTTGATTCACGAGGGTGCAAGCAGTAACGCCGACGTTGATTTGCTCAAGCCCCGCGTTGGCGTTGGCTGTGCCATCCAGTGTGCCGTTAGCCGGGCAGGGTAGCCGTCCGTTCTGGGCGACGTAAACGGCAATGGTGGCATCCAACGCTGCTAACTTGGCATTGGTGTCTTCGGTGGCACGCTGCGCGCGGATGCTCCCCAGCGGGGCGGCGACGATGACCATTAGCACCGAAATGACGATCAACACCACGGCGATCTCAATGAGCGAGAAGCCGTGCATTGCATTGCGCTTTGGCAGTCCAAAAAACTGCCCGTTCCCGGGGCGGTTGGGGAGGGCAGCGCGACCGCAACCCTCGGCTTGCGATGCACTGTATTTGAGAATGAACTGCCACTGTTTCTTATTCATCTCATAATGATAGCTTGGTATCAAAACCGTATCGCTTTTTCGCCCGTCTGCTCGGCCGCCGGATACCGCCGTCAGTCGGATTCCCCCAACCGATATGTCGGTTCGTTTGCTCACGACTGTGCCTACCCTGAAACGTTGTTGGTCCAACGGCTTGCGCTGTTTTGCGCGGCATTTCCCTTCGCAGACGCGTCGCGTCGTGTCGGTGTCGCTGGTGAGCGTCGTGCTAGGGTGTGGCGGGCAGGTGACGTTTGAGCAAGCCTTGCGAGACGCCAGCCGTGATCCCTTACAGGCGCGCTCCACCATGGAGGCGCTCGCGACCGGCGGCGATACCCGCGCCACGATCTGGCTAATGGGGCAGGTGGTCGCGACTGGACTGGAACAACCCGCAGCTCGCGCGCAGCTGGGCCGCTGGGCGGAGCTCTGTGCGCACCAAGGCAACGTCGAGTGCCAGGAGGTCGCTGGCCTTTTTCATTGGGCAGGCGCAGGCGGGCGGGTCGATTTTGAGCGTGCGGAATATTGGTTCGCGCAGGCTGCGCGCCAAGGGAACCTAGCGTCAAACGAGTGGTTGCTATACGTTCGTCAGCGACAAGCGATCCCGTCGCAGGTCGCGAGACGGGTGTTGCGCACCACCTAGGTGTCACTCGTGTGGCGACGCGCGGCGATCGGGTTGTTAAAAAGGGCCACCTGCTGCCCGTGCATCAAGGAGACACCCCCTATAGAAGGTGAGGTGAAAAGCTCACGAGCAGCAGGTGACCAACGCCAACGGGCATTCCGGGACCGTTGGCGCGACAAGCGTATTCAAGAATTACGTGCGGAGGTCGCCGTGGCTACAGAGCAGGCTGCACGGCGGCTGGCGCGC
>JAJTHU010000053.1 GCA_021300055.1 Nitrosomonadaceae bacterium
GCTGTTCTGGCGCTGGACGATGGGCTTTAACGCAACGATGGAATCGATCCATCGCTGGGCTTGGTGGTTTGCCGTGTTGTGCCCGATTTGCGGCGGCATCGGCATTCTGCTCACCGGCACGGTTGTCGATAACTGGTATCTGTGGGCCGTCAAGCACCATGTCGCGCCAATGTACCCACCGATGCCGGTCGTCGATCCTGCGCTCTTGCAAGGGGTGGCGAAATGAACATCATCATGAAATACAAAACCTCCTTCGTCGCATTGCTGGCGCTCGCTGGGTTGACGGGCTGCTGGGAACGTCCGCCTATCGAGAGTGTCCAGACTGGATATCGCGGCACTGCGATGGTTGAGCTGAATAATCCGCGCTTGATGGCGGCGCAGCAGGCGGCAAATGTCGCGCCCCAGCCGGCACCTCCCGCCGAAGCCGGCGGACCTCTCGCCAGCGCAGTCTTTAAAAACGTTCAAGTGCTTGGCAATTTATCCGTGGCCGAGTTCACGCGTACGATGGCCTCGCTGACAAGTTGGGTCGCGCCAACAGAGGGATGCGCCTATTGCCACAAGCCTGGCGAAGGGCTGGAAGCGGATACGCTCTACACCAAGGTCGTTGCGCGCAAGATGCTGCAAATGACGCAGGCGATCAACGTCGAGAACAAAGCGCACGTCGGCAGCACCGGGGTGACGTGTTACACCTGCCATCGTGGTCAGCACGTGCCTGCGAATACGTGGGTGAACGCCGCGGCTTCAACCAAGTCTGCTAAGTTTTTGGGTGTCGAGAGCGGACAGAATCGGCCGTCGACCGCTGTTAGCATCACTTCGCTTCCGTACGACCCGTTCAAGACCTACCTTAGTGGCAGCGCTGACATCAAGGTCGCGAGCAACACGGCTCTGCCAGCGGGAAACAAGAAGGACGTACCGAATGCCGAGCGTACCTTTGGCTTGATGATGCACATGTCTGATTCCTTGGGCGTCAACTGCACCTACTGCCATAACTCACAGGCCTTCGATAAGTGGTCCGTGAGCACACCTCAGCGTGTGACGGCGTGGCACGGCATTCGTATGGCCCGTGACATCAATAACAGCTATCTCGACCCGCTCAACAGCGTGTTCCCGGCCAATCGCAAGGGGCCGACCGGTGATGTCGCTAAGGTCAACTGCCAGACCTGCCATCAGGGTGCCACGAAGCCGCTGCTCGGCGCGCAGATGGCGAAGAACTACCCTGCGATGTACTCGCCGGCGCCAGCAACTCCGCTGCCGGTGGTGGCGCAGGCGGCAACACCAAAAAAATAAACGTTCCGATGATGTAACTCGCCAATCGGCGCGGTGTTTCAGCCAAAAAGACTGAAACACCGCGCCAAATGGCGACTTTGGCTTTCCGGATCACTACTCGAACGGCAGCGCGGCTAAGCGTCACGCAAGTCCTTTCAGATACCGATAGGTTCGCTTAGCGGAGCGGAACGCTCGCTTGTAAAGTGCCATCCTTCTTCGTCCTGCGCGAGCGCAAGACACACGACAGCAGCTGGCCGGTTAGCGCAGCTGCGCGCGGGGCGGTGGAGTTCACGCATCCCGAATTGACACGTCGTCGATATCGCGCGAGATCACCACACTCGCCACCAGACTTAGTGCCAGCGCGGATCGCTTTGGCTGTCAATGAAGTGAGTGCCGAAGATGCTTCGTTCTGCTTCCACTCGCGTACGACGACGTTCAGCGAGTCAGCCGTTGCTGGACTCAGCCTTCATGTAAAGAGGTGGACCCGAGGCGCTTGCGAGATCACGCGTCACGCGCGCGGAAGCCCGGGCTAGAGCCGCCCCGCGGCAACGTGAAATGCTAGGCCTCGGCCGGATCTGCGGGAGGAGAGGCCGCAGTGGCGCGTGAGCCCAGCGCCCAACGCCAAATGCTCTCCACGGGAAGCGGTAGTACCAAGAACCAGTGTTCGAGAACGGCGAGAACTAGAAGCGTCCCGAGCAGACTGAAGCCCGCGACTTCGTGCGGTGTTGCTTGTGCTGAAATTGCGCCTTGCCAGAGCAGGAATGCCACCGCGCTAGAGGCCGTGACGGAGATGGGAAACAACAGATTCAGTGGGCGCTTACCAAAGTAGCTTGCGAGGTAGCGCAATTGCGGTGGCAAAAAATTACTGTACTGATTGCGAACGCCCAAGAACAAGTTGAGCTTTGCTGACAGACGCATGATCCAAAGCAGAAGGAATGTCTGGCTCGCAATCTGGTTCACCTGCTGCCACGTGGCGACATAGATGAGAAGCATGCACGCGGCGAGTGACAACTCGTGATAGAGAATAGCCTCCGTGGCGAATTGAAACTTCTTCAACTCACTCGCGCCAGGGGGGCACGCTTCTCGTCGCGGACCGGCGACACCGCCCATCAGAAAATTCATTTCCTGCCAACCCCAAATCACCACGGCAGCGCTAAAGCCGATGAAGGTGGATAGGGCGCTGGTATCCCGACTTGCGACGATGATGGCACACAGCGCGCAAACCGCCATCACGCTAGCTGCGTACAAACTGCGGGCAAAAGTGCGCCTCGGTAGCCCGTCGAGATAGAGAATCAGCCCCGTGCTGAACCACCACAGGAACAAGGTAAACAGAATCGCAGTTGTGATGGTGCTCACGCGTTCGTGCTTTTGTTACCGATGCTCACCAGGAGGGAGCCACGCGCACCTGTTCTGGGAGCGCATGATGCTTGACAGGGAAGAAGTAGAGCCGCGCAAACGTTACGACGCCCGCGAGTGCCCACCCGGCTTGCTTTAGTTTGCCGATGATGCCGCCGCGCTCTTTAGCGCGTGTGACCGCATCTGAAATGCGGTGTAGGCGTTCGAGTCCAGCCCGGAACGACGGATGGTTGGTGTCCAGCGAGACGGGGAAAACCTGCTTGGAAATTTCCGTCGTGATGTCGAAGACACGATAGTCGTAATCGGTCGAGTCGAGTCCCATTGCGTTGTGCAGCATCGGTCGCGTGTGGTCCCGCACATACATAGTCGCGTAAACGGCCAGCAGAAAAAAACGAATCCAATAGACGTTTAGGCCTTGGAGCAGTTTCGGGTTGGCACGCAAGATAAGCGCAAACGATTCACCATGCCGAAACTCGTCGTTACACCAGCGTTCAAACCACCGAAAGATTGGATGGAAGCGTTTTTCCGGATGCTTTTCGAGCTGCCGGAAAATCGTGATGTAACGCGCGTAGCCGATCTTCTCGGACAGGTACGTCGCATAGAAAATGTACTTTGGCTTGAAGTAGGTATAGGCCTTAGTCTTTTTCAGGTCACCCAAATCGACAGCGAGACCATAGTCCCGCAGCGCTTGGTTGATGAAACCAGCGTGACGCGATTCGTCGCGCGCCATGAAGCTCATCAGTTGCTTGATATCTGGATTGGTGATGTGTTTGCGAATCTCGTTGTAGAGAATCTGGCCAGAGAACTCCGAGGTTAGTGAATTCACCAAGAAATCGAGAAACTCTTTCTTTAGCTCCGGGTCCATTTCGCGGATCTCAGCGGCGAACTCCGGCGTGCGTTGGAAATGGTCATGGTTGTTGTCGCCCTCGTACTCAGCCATCATCTTGTCCCACTCAGCGCGTACCGGACTGACATCTAGCGCATCCATCGCTGCGAAGTCCGTGGTGTAAAAGCGTGGGCTAATCAGATCGTTGGCTTTGGCGACGCGTTCAGCGTCAGCAGGGCTTTGAATTGCAATTTGGGCTGACATGAGGATTCCCTTCTACGACTGTGAAATGAGGCGCGCGAACAAGTGCTGTGCCAATTAGCGCGGAGCAGGAGCTACGGCGTTAACTGTGCTGCCAGCAACAATCGCAGGGTTGCGTTGGATCAATAGTCGTTCAAATACGGCTGCATTGGTGGGTCCAAACGACTTGATGTCGATCTGGCGTTGCGTGGTTGTGTCGTCGAGCGTGAGCCTGCCATCCTGTCTGGCTCGCAGCACAAACGGTACTTCGGGGCCGAGCCCCTGGCGTTTACGTTCGCTTGCGAGCCCGCGCAACACACCGCGCAAAAATCCATTCGTGCCGGGTGCGACTCGCTCTATGGTGTCACCGGTACCTGCGTCAATGACCGCGATGCTGCCGTCCGTGCGATCCTCAAAAAAGAGTTGTCGCTCGACGACTGCTTCGGCAACAGAAACGTAAGACGACTGCAGCCCGAATACGCGCGCGCCCGCCACGGCAAGAATCGTGAACACCAACGATGCGCCGATGAGAAGCAAAGCGGGCGACGCTTTATGTGCGCGCAAGCTCGGGCTGGCGTGCGCGCTCATGATGCAGTGGCCAACGGCTTAGGCATGATTCCAGACGCTGGCGCTTTTGGTTGAGCGGGTGTGACAAAGCCACCTGACGCAGCTGCCATCGCCTCGCCCAAGAGGTTCGCCACTTCCACGCTGTGCGCGATTGCGCGCAGCATCGGCTCTGGTTTCGCGAGGTGCCAAGGACGTGCGTGGGGCCACAGATGCAAGTAGGCAATGTGATCCGCGCTATTGATGCTCAGAGCAATGTCGCCGACGCCACCATTGAGTTGACGGAGTCCGACCCGATCGAGGCTGCTAAATGGCAAGTTGAAGGTTACCGTCAACACGATGCCAATGCGCATCACCACACGCTGATTGGTAATTGTATAGAGCGTGGTTTTCGCAGACAGCCAAGCGAGCGCTGCAAGCGATCCAATCGCAAACAATGCCAGCGGTGATAGCAGCAACAGCGCGCGCATGACTTCCGCCGACCCGCCTCCGTCTGCGACAACGAAGCTCGCGCGCAGGGCGAGGATGATTGCGAAGTAGATAGCGGCCGCGCGAACATAGAAGACATTGATGGCAAGGGCGCGCCAATCGGGGGCACCTTGCCAAACAATGCGTTCACCTTTGGGGAGCGGCTCCGGCAGTCCGGGGGCTGCTTCGAATTCATGCTCTGGCACCGGATAGAGTTTTGTCTCGCTCATCATCTGCTCCTGCCGCTAAATCCAGGGTTCAGCGCGATCTGCGGATGCGTAGAGCGTGCCAGCACCGTAGTACGCCATGATGCGCTCCTCCTCAAGCAGCGTGACTGAGTCGGACTGCTTGGTGGTGGGAACGTCCGCAAAGTGGTGGGCGAAGATTGAGCGCACCTTGATGCCGTCATCGCCAATCTTCGTAAAGTTGTACGGCAGCAGCACACTCTTGCCATTGGCCGCGACCTTCACTTCGAAGTAGCGAATCACCGTCTCTGCTCGGTCAACCCACACTTCCGAGACTTGACCGGCAACGACACCATCACCACCGATGACGTTCATGCCAATCGGGTTCGGGTCGCGCGACTCAAGATGGAAGTTAGACGCAAGTCGCATCGGCACAATCTTCGGGCGACCGTCTACCGTCATATCGGGGGTGTCCGGACGCATGTTGTAAGCACCCGGCCCAACGCCGTCTAGCATAGGGTTGCCGGTAGGTTCGAGCGGCGCACCTGGATGCGGCGCAAATGCGCGTGCCTTGAGATCAGCGACCCTGCCCGTATTGGCGCCATCAGGTGCCATGCGCGTGCTGCCATCGCGCAGAAGGTAGGTCTTCGGGTCGGGAACACGAGGAAACCCTTCGACCTTAAGGTTCGGCGACTCTTCTACTTCCAACGGGTAGCCTTCGCGCTTGTTTTCGCGATGCAAGTAGTAGATCAGTCCGGCGAAGAATATCCAGAACATGTACAAAACGATCTGTGCCACATCTATGTAACCTGTCATTGAGCCAACCATGATTGCTGCCTCCTATCGATAACCAGTCAAATCACTAAACCGTACTTCACCCACAACCGTGGCGAACTGATGTCGCCTTTCACTGCACAGACCGTCGGACCTAGCTTCAAGATCTGTATTGCCTGCGCCGCGCCAAAACCGTTGTTGAACCCGTCCCACCTGTTGCCGACCACTACAAACCTGTACTGATGCAATTTGCAAGCCGCTAGCTGCGTGAGTTGGCCAGCTCAAGTGCTTGGCCATGCTCAGCTACCGGTGCTGCACGTCCGCGCTTTCTGCTACCCGCTAATGGTCCGATAACAATCAGAGTGATGAACAACAACAAAATTTCAGTGTGATAGACGCTGCTGTAGCCGACCGCGATGTCTGTGAGGGCCTCTCCCAAATGGCCATTGACCGCTAGTCCCGAGACGATGTCGCGCATTGCGCCACCGACGGCAATTGCTAGGCCACCCGCGGTGGCTTGCACTGCGCCCCAGGCGCCGACCGCAAGTCCGTTGTAACCACTCGTCTCAATATCCATCGTTGCAGTCAACGTAGCCACGGAGAAAAAGCCGCCGCCAAAGCCTATCAACAGCGCACCCATGCGAAACAGCATCGGCGATTGCAGCGGTGCTGCGAACACCACCAGCGAGAATCCGGCGATACCGACTAGTGCGCCCCATCCGGCCAGCCGACACGGGTCCGCCCCTCGCGTCAACGATCGCGCTGCCACGCCGAACGCAATCAAGGCACCCCCAGCCAGTAGTGCGGTCAGCATCGACGTAGCCGACACGGATAGACCGAGTACTTCTGCGCCGTAGGGCTCGAGGATGATGTCCTGCATATTGAAAGCTGCCGTGCCGCAACCGACCGCAACGAGCAGGCGAATGGCGTATGGTTGCGCGCGAAAAACTGCCCACGCCTCTTTGAAGGTTAGTTCGCGCTCGGTGACGGCGCGCTTGAAGGCGTGGCGCGCCTCTTGTTTCCAGAGCGCAATCACGTTGAGGATGAGCGTGACTAATGCCGCACTCTGCACGACCTGAATCAATCGCTTCTGGCTAAAGTCGGCCAAAACGTAGCTGAAGACGATCGAACTCACGACCGTACCAAGCAGCAACATTACATACATCAACGCCACCACGCGTGGACGCGCCTTTGCGGGTGCGAGATCGGTGGCCAGCGCGAGACCAGCCGTCTGCGTGGTATGCAATCCCGCTCCGACCAGCAAGAAAGCGAGCGCAGCGCCAATATGGCCGACGAAGACTGGGCCGTGGGTGTCGCCGGACAGTATGAGTAAAGCAAATGGCATAAACGAAAAGCCGCCAAACTGCATCAGCGTGCCAAACCAAATGAACGGCACGCGCCGCCAGCCGAGCGCCGAACGGTACATATCCGACTTAAATCCCACTAGCGCACGAAATGGCGCGAACAGCAACGGCAGCGATACCATCGCGGCGACCAGCCAAGCGGCTACCTTGAGTTCGACGATCATGACGCGATTGAGCGTGCCGATAAGCAAAGCGAGCGCCATGCCAACCGTGACTTGAAAGAGCGATAAGCGCATCAAGCGACCCAGCGGCAATTCTGTCGTCGCTGCATCTGCGAACGGCAAGAAACGCGTGCCCACCGCCATCCAGCCGCGGGTAGCGGCGTTGTTGAGAGCGGGCGGGATAAGCTTCATGCGCGTACCAACTCCATCGCTTGCGAAGTGTAGAACCCGGAGGCAATGCGTTGCGTGCGTTGCGGTGACCACGCCATAAGTTCAGGTCTCGAGTCTAGGAGCTCGTAAAGGGTCCTCTCCGCGACTGGTTCTATTGACGGCGCGCGGTTGCTGCGCGGGAAGAAGCGGCCGAGGGAATGCATGACCGCGAGCGTCGCTGTCCGCGGCGCGAAGGTAAAAAGGATGGAAACGCGCGTGCGCATCGATAAACGAGAGATCGCCGTAACTGCGTCCTCGGCGTTGTAATGGATCAGTGAATCCATGCCAACGACGTAATCGAAGGTACCAAGTTCGTTGGCGAGCATGTCGCCGGAGCGGAAGTCGATGCTGCCGCTGCCGAGCTGCCTCGGTGCGCGCTCTCGCGCCAAGTCGACCAATGTTGGGGACAGGTCAATCGCGACCACGCTCGCGCCCCTTTTGGCAGCTTCGATTGCCAGAGCGCCCGTGCCGCAGCCCGCGTCGAGCAGTCGCGCGCCCGACAAGTCGGGCGGGAGCCAGCTGAGCAACGTATCGCGCATTCGCGTGCGTCCCGCCCGCACTGTCGCGCGGATGCTGCCCACCGGGGCATCAGACGTCAGGCGCTTCCACGCCTCGACCGCGGTACGGTCGAAATAGGTTTCGATTTCCCCGCGTCGTTGCTGGTATGTGCTGTCGGTTGAGTGCATTTGGGGTGGCTTAGTCGAAACCGAGTAGATCGAAGATGTCGCGATCCTTCATCGGCGCAGCGGACAATGGATCAGTACCAGCCCAGAGCTTTGCCGCAAGTCGCAGATACTCTTGTTGGACCGCGGTGAGTTCTGGTGACTCTTCCATTTCGAACAGCGTCGCTTTCTTGAGGCGGCTCCGCCGGATGACATCGAGGTCAGGAAACTGCGCCATCGTTCGCAGCCCAATGACGTTGTTGAATTTGTCTATTTGGTCGGTCTCACGGCTGCGGTTCGCGATTACGCCGCCGAGGCGCACGTTGTAGTTTTTCGACTTCGCTTGGATTGCAGCGACGATTCGATTCATCGCAAAGATCGAGTCAAAGTCATTCGCAGTCACGACGAGGGCTCGGTCAGCGTGTTGGAGTGGGGCGGCGAAACCGCCGCAAACAACGTCACCCAATACGTCGAAGATGACAACGTCGGTATCCTCAAGTAAATGGTGTTCCTTTAGCAATTTGACGGTTTGACCGACGACGTAGCCTCCACATCCTGTGCCAGCAGGTGGGCCCCCAGCTTCCACGCACATGACGCCGTTGTAGCCCTCGTAGACGAAGTCCTCGACGCGCAGTTCCTCTGAGTGGAAATCAACCTGTTCAAGAACATCTATCACCGTCGGCATTAACTTCTTGGTGAGCGTAAAGGTCGAATCGTGCTTGGGATCGCAGCCGATCTGCAGGACACGCTTACCGAGCTTCGAAAACGCGACCGAGAGATTGGACGATGTGGTGCTTTTGCCGATACCACCTTTCCCGTAAACGGCGAAGACCTTAGCGTTGCCGATCTTCACATTTGGATCCAGTTGGACTTGGACACTTCCTTCTCCGTCGGCTCGCCGGCGAATGGATGACATCGGTACAGTTGTTGTGGTCACGTGTGCTCCAGCTTCGTTGTAGTTGTGTTGTTATGGCAGTCGGTTAAGCGGCAACCCGTATGCGGGCGCCAGACTGGGCTTTCGGGGGGGCTTCTGTGGCGAGTTTCTCGGCGTTCACCGCGCCTGTTGCTTGCGCTGTGGTGGATGGCTCGATGTTGGTTTCAGTGCCGACTCCTTCGAGTTGATCTTCAAGTTCCTCGCCCGCTCTCTGGAGCGCTTCGAGGACTTCCGGTGACGGAGTCCAATACTTCCGTTCTTGTGCCTCGATGAGGCGATTGGCGAGCTTGGCAGAGGCTGTCGGGTTTAGCGCGGAGAGGCGACGGCGCATTGACTCATCGAGGACAAACGTATTCGTCAACTCTTCGTAAACCCAAGGGGCTACTTGACCGGTCGTCGCTGACCAACCCATGGTGTTCGTCAGATGAACTTCAATCTGTCTTACGCCCTCATAGCCGTGCGCGAGCATGCCTTCGTACCACTTGGGGTTGAGCATGCGGGTACGGGTTTCTAATGCGACTTGCTCGGACAACGAACGAACCACACCGCTTGAGCGCGTCTGATCACCGATGTACACCGGAGGCGTTTCCCCACCCTTTGCACGCGAAACGGCGCGCGCGACACCGCCCAGGCTGTCGAAATAGGTGTCAATCGTCGTAACGCCAAGTTCCACAGAGTCGAGGTTTTGGTAGGCGATATCGACGTCTGCGAGAACGCTCTGCAAAATCGCTCCCTGACGCTTTGGTTTGCCGTCACGTCCGTACGCAAATCCTTTGCGCTTCGAATAGGTTTCGGCGAGTTCGTCCTCGTCACTCCAGCGACCATTGTCGACCAAGTTGTTGACATTGCTGCCATATGCGCCGTCAGCATTGCCAAACACGCGTAGGGCGGCTGTTTCGAGGTCACAACCAACCTCACGCTGGTAAGCCAACGCGTGTTTTCGAATGAAGTTCTGTGACTCAGGTTCGTCTGCGCATGCTGCGAGCCAAGCGGCTTCGGCGAGTAGTCGAACTTGAAGAGGGAGTAGGTCGCGGAAAATGCCGGAAAGCGTGATCATCACGTCGACGCGTGGCCGACCAAGCTGCTCGAGCGGGATCAGCGTAGCGCCAGCTAGCCTGCCGTAAGAGTCGAAGCGTGCTTCAGCGCCTAGGAGTGCGAGTGCCTGGGCAATTGGCACCCCCTCGGTTTTGAGGTTATCGGTTCCCCATAGTACGAGCGCAATCGATTCCGGCATGCGGGCGCCACTGGCTTGGTGATGACCAATAAGCAGCTCAGCAAGTCGGGCACCCTCGTCTCGCGCAAAGCGACTTGGGATTCTGAATGGGTCGAAGCCATGAAGGTTGCGCCCGGTCGGGAGTACTTCGCGCGTTCTTAGTAGGTCACCACCCGGCGCTGGACGCACATAGCGACCGTCGAGTGCGTGGAGTAGGGCGGGGACCTCGAAGTCCTTCGCCAACATTTCATTGACTGATGCGAGCGCCTCGAATCCAGAGACTGGTTTTCCGTCTGCGATTGCTTCTGCGTCACCGCGACCCAGATCAGGCTCCATGGAGAGCAGCATTTCCACTCTTTGAGCTTGTGAAAGCGGTTTGCCGACAACATGCAGACCGTGCGGAATCAGCGTGTACTCGAGTTCGAGCACTTGCGCTTGAAGGTGGCTTATCGCTGCGTCGGCGCTGCCATCCCACGCAGGAGTTGCTTCGACGAGTTGTAACTCAGCTGCTTGCGCCTGAACGAGCGTTGAGAGTTTGGCCCGCTCCGGATCTTTCGGGGCTAAGCTTCTCCAGCGATTGATCGATGCCCGCAGGTCGAGTAAGCCGCGATAGAGACCAGCTTGTGCAACCGGAGGAGTCAGGTAGCTTACGAGAGTAGCGGCGGCACGCCGTTTGGCGATCGCACCTTCGCTGGGGTTGTTGGATGCGTAGAGGTAGAAATTTGGCAAATCTGCGATGAGACGATCTGGCCAACACTTGCCTGAAAGACCTGATTGCTTACCCGGCATGAACTCAAGCGCGCCGTGGGTGCCGAAATGCAGAACGGCATCGGCAGCGTAGTCTTCGCGCAGGTAGCGGTAGAAGGCGGCAAACGCATGTGTTGGGGAGAATCCGCGCTCAAACAACAAGCGCATGGGGTCCCCCTCATATCCCATGCTCGGCTGGATGGCGACTAACGCGTTTCCAAATGCTGCGCCCAGCACGTAGATGGATCGGCCGTCAGTTAGTTGTTTACCGGGTGCCGGCCCCCACTGCGCCTCAATCTCGCCGAGCCAGCGTTCGCGCTGCACATACCATTCAGCGCTGACTTTAGCGTGCACGTTTGCGTCGGTGCCGTATTGATGTGAGTTGCCATCAAGGATTCGGTGTCTTAGTTCGTCTACGCTTGCGGGGAGATCAATTTGGTAACCCTGTTGCTTGAATCCGCGCAGAGACTCGAACAGGCTTTCAAACACTGAGAGATACGCAGCGGTGCCTATGTTTCCAGCATTAGGCGGAAAATTGAAAATGACGATAGCAATCTTGCGGTCAGAGCGCTTGCTGCAGCGCAAATCGACCAGTTTTGCCACTCGCGATGCAAGCATCTGCGCGCGGTCGACACACGACGCCATGTCCTGGGAGTTTTGGGTTTGCTCGAAGGTGCATCCACGGTGGCAACCCTTGCAGGCAGTTCCCCGCTTGCCTGCACGACCGCCGAATACCAATGGTGAGGTGGCGCCATCGAGTTCAGGAATCGCCACCATGATGGTGTTCTCAACTGGCATCAGCCCTCTGTCGGATTCTCCCCACTCAGCAATCGTTTGGAACTCAACAGGCTGGGCAGCGATATACGGGACATCAAGCTGAGCGAGTACCTCTTCGGCAGCGCGCGAATCGTTGTATGCAGGGCCGCCGACGAGAGAGAATCCAGTCAACGAAACTAGCACATCAATTGAGGCGTTAGCTACGCTCGGGGCTGCGGTCGCACCGAAGTAACGCTCAATCGCGGGGCGCGCATCAAGTCCTGAAGCGAACACGGGGATGACGTCTAGTCCCAAGGCCTCCATTGCATCGATCACGCCATCGTAATGGGCTGTATTGCCGGCCAGAAGGTAGGAGCGGAGCAATATCAGCCCGACCCGGCCTCGTGATGCCGCTTTTTCAGTGCGCCCGACTTTTGGCGGATTTGCCGAACCCGCAGTTGCTCTCGGCAGGTCGGCGATCGAATCAACGATTCGTCCTCTGGCGCGTGGGTGATACAAGCCGACGTCCGGATATTCCTTGGGTGGCTCGACCGACAAAGCGCCGCGCAGTTCCGCGCGAGTACCTGATGCATAACGATCGATCAAGCAGCAGATGAGGCTCGCAATGTTCGTTTGCGATCCGCCCAGCCAGTACTGCATAGCGAGGAAGTAGATGCGCACGTCTTGCGCCGTTCCCGGAATGAACCGCAGGATACGTGGCAGACGTCGCAACATGCGCATTTGCGCTGCACCCGCACTAGGTGCGCCCGATGCAGGACGTTCTCCACGAAGCTTTTTCAGCCACGCCATCGGGCCGCTCGCTGGCTTAGCCATGTCGAACTTGCCCATCTTGGTCAGTCGAGAAACGCTTGTCGCACTTAGGATGCACACCAATGCATCGCAGTCTTGTCTGCGCGACTCAAGAGCGCTCACGACTGGATTAAAGTGTTCTTCCATGAAGAGCATGGTGACCAGCAGGATGTTCGCCTTCGCGATGTCGGCCAAGCAAGCCTGAAGCGCAGTTTCACTTGCAGCGTACTCAGAGGCTGCATGCACCTTAACGATTAGTCCGGGTAACTGGTGGCGAAGCGAGGCAACGGCACGCTCAGTCGCCGACGCCAAATGCGTGTCCATGGTCACGATGACCAGTGTGACCGGAACCACCTTATCGCGCGTAGTGAGCTTTTGCGTCATAGAGCGTCTCTACGGTGATGGTCGAAATAGACCTCTCTGCGGCGAAGCGTTCGGTATTGCGTCGAGCTTTGCCGCGCACGAAAAAGGGAATCTTTCCCAGCTCGCGCTGAGCTTCAGCTGTCCACGCTGGCTCGGATGTCGTTGCCGCACCGGCTGCCAAGTTGGTGTGCTCATTAGGGCGAGTAGTCGCAGTGTCGCTCTCGTCAGTTGGGGAAAGGTCGTCGGTCGCAATATGGGTCGCCCCGCTTTCAGGCCGACTCATTTCCGTCGAGTCGCGAGCCGCAACGAGTCGCAGCATGGCGCGTCTCCCCTCGGCATCGGCAGCGGCGGGCTGTAGATGCCCCAAGTGCGACGACCCTGCCTGCTCGTTGAACTCAAAATCATCGCGGAACATGCCGAGCAAGTGTTCTTCCAGCCCCATCATGAGCGGGTGGATCCACGTGTCGAACATGACATTCGCACCCTCAAGCCCCATTTGTGGTGCGTAGCGTGCGGGGAAGTCTTGGACATGAACAGGCGCCGAGATGACTGCGCAAGGAATACCCAAGCGCTTTGCAATGTGACGCTCCATCTGCGTGCCAAGTACCAATTCCGGTTGCGCATTCGCAACGGCTTGTTCTACTTCCAAATAGTCGTCTGTAATCAGTGCTTCAACGCCGTATCGGGATGCCGCTTCGCGAATCTCCCGCGCAAACTCGCGGCTGTATGTGCCTAAGCCCACTACCTTGAAGCCCATTTCATCTTGCGCGATCGCTGCTGCAGCGAGTGCATGTGTTGCATCGCCAAACACGAAAACGCGCTTGCCAGTGAGGTATGTCGAATCGACAGATCGTGCGTACCAAGCTGCTCGTGAGCTGGTATCCAGTTCATGCAGCGCCGCCGTAGGATCTACATTTGCCAAAGAGGCAACCTCATTAATGAATCTTCGCGTCGCGTTGCGTCCGATCGGTACCGTGCGCGTAAATGGCTGCTTGATTTCTTTGTGAAGCCATTGCGCGGCCTGCATGGCGGTTTCTGGGTACATCAACACATTGAATTGGGCATTTGGTAGCCGTGTGATGTCTGCAGGCGACGCGTCGTACGGTGCGACGATGTTGACGTCAATACCGAGTAACTCAAGAAGTCTCTTAACTTCCTTGATGTCGTCCCTGTGTCGGAATCCCAGTGCCGTCGGGCCAAGGAGATTGGCCCGAGGCCTCGCCGATGCGTCTGAACTCAAGGGGCTGGTGTCAGCCTTG
Source organism: Nitrosomonadaceae bacterium (assembly GCA_021300055.1). Lineage (GTDB taxonomy): Bacteria > Pseudomonadota > Gammaproteobacteria > Burkholderiales > Usitatibacteraceae > UKL13-2. Next base: position 14,159 of record JAJTHU010000053.1, read on the forward strand.
ATGGGCGTGCGCGGTACGAGGGCACGCACGATCTGATAGAACGTCTCAGCCGCGCCCCAGTTTTCTTTCTTTTGGTATGACGGCAGTTCTAGCGGAATAACGGGGATGGGGATGCCGACAGCGGCGGCTAGCCCCCCAGGATCGTCTTGAAGTAATTCAGCGGTACACGAGGCCCCGACGAGCATCGCTGTTGGCTGGAAACGTTCATATGCCTCACGGACACTACGCTTGAAGAGTTCCGCAGTATCTGCGCCGAGGTCACGCGCTTGAAAGGTCGTGTATGTGACTGGCGGCCGATGTTGACGACGCTCAATCATGGTGAACAGCAAATCAGCATACGTGTCACCCTGTGGGGCGTGGAGCACGTAATGGATGTCGCGCATTGCGGTTGCAATCCGCATGGCACCGACGTGGGGCGGCCCCTCGTATGTCCAAAGGGTCAGTTGCATGGGAGCGCCTCTCTCACGGGGAGTTCTGGTTCGAGCAAATGTTTGCGCCTGAGCGGGCGCGCAAATAACTCGGCAAGATCGCCGGCTTGGTCATATCCTTGGATGGGCGAGAAAACCAACTCGATCGACCATTTCGTTGTGAGCCCTTCATGCTCAAGCGGATTGGCAAGCCCCAACCCACACACTGTCACGTCAGGTCTGGCCTCCCTACATCTTGCGAGTTGCGAATCGACGTCTTGCCCCTCAACAAGGCGCGTGGCCTCAGGCATGAGCGAAAGTTCCTCACCCATGATTTGTCTGTGGATGAAGGGGCTTCCCACCTCAACTAGGTGCATGCCGAGTTCCCGCGACAAGAATCGTGCGAGTGGAATCTCCAATTGCGAATCTGGGAAGAAGAAGATGCGCTTTCCCTCCAAGACCTCCCGATGGCGCTCGAGCGAACGCATTCCGCGTGCTCGCGCTGCTTGAGTGGCGTTTTCGAATGCGGGGTCGGAGACCGCAAACGCGTTTGCCGCAGCACGCAACCAAGCTGTCGTGCCCTCTACTCCTAATGGAAACGGCGCAGGTATGTGTGTCGCGCCGCGTTCGACCAACATACGGCAAGTGTTCGCGAGGAACGGTTGTGCCAGCAGGACTCGCGTGTTGGGGCCAACGGTGATTCGAGATAAGTCGCCGGAGCGTCGCGGAGGAAAGAACTGCACGTTACGTATGCCCATCGTTGTGAGCATCCTCGTCCACTGGTCTTCGACGATGTCAGCGACGGTTCCGACGATCAACAGGTTGCTGGGTTCAGACGATTGAGCAGCTGTCCCGACCTGCAACTGAGGCACGAGCGAAGCGAGACATGCGTCTTCGCCCTCGGTAAAGGTTGTTTCAATGCCACTGCCCGAATAACTGAGTACGCGAACCTGAGGCAGGAACTGCTTTGTGAGTCTCTCTGCCGCGCGGCTGAGGTCTAGCTTGATGACTTCTGATGGGCACGAGCCGACAAGAAATAGCATTCGAATATCGGGACGGCGCTCGAGCAGCCGAGATACCACCCGGTCGAGTTCGTCGTTTGCATCCGCGATGCCGGCGAGGTCGCGGTCGTCGATGATCGCTGTGGCGAATCTAGGTTCGGCAAAAATCATCACACCAGCGGCAGATTGAATGAGGTGCGCGCAAGTGCGTGAGCCAACGACCAAGAAGAAAGCATCTTGGATCCGGCGATGCAACCAGATGATCCCGGTCAGGCCACAAAACACCTCCCTCTGACCACGTTCGCGATGGATGGGGATGTGAACCGAAGGCTTTTCTTCTCTGCAGCGTGCGACGGGTACGGCAGTGGGCAACGGCGAACTCATGCAGGGCTCCCAATAGTTGGGCCAAGCCCGGAGTTAGATGAGTCCCGCAAACGTGCGGCACGTAGCTTCAGCAGGAACTGGATGGCGTTGATGACGTACGTCGCATATGCGACAAGCGCTAGCAGCATTTGCTGGCGCGTCGTCAACGATCCGGAAAGTAGCGCGTAAAGGTAGGCGGTATGCAGCGCGATGACGACCATGCTGACAGCGTCTTCCCAGAAGAAAGGCTCAGCGAACAGGTACTTGTCAAAGACTACCTTTTCCCAGATCGAACCAGTCACCATGATGGCGTACAGCAGTGCCGTCTTTACGACGATGGAAATCGTCGCGGCCAGCTCTCCGGCGCCTGAGAGTAAAAATCGCAAAACAAGCGCAACGCTAACCAAGCAGGCGACAAATTGGATCGGGGCAAGAATGCCTTGAACAAGCGTCCAACGCGTTTGGTCTCTGCGCAGGCGTTGCTCGGGTGTGTAAAGAGGTGGCTTGTCGAAGGCGAGGGGTGTTAGCCGAGGGCTGACTTCCGCGTCTGCGCTGCCGGCGTCTCTCTCCGTCACCCCGGCAGATCGGGTGCGTGGCCGCGGCACAGAACCCTCGGGCCCAATCGCGTGCCATGTGGTTGGTGCCGGTGATATCCCTTGGTTCGACACTCGCCAGGCTCCTCGGTGTATGTAGCGCATGGGTGAAACCCCGACGACCCTTTA
>JAJTHU010000009.1 GCA_021300055.1 Nitrosomonadaceae bacterium
ATTGTGTATACGTATTGCGCCATCTGCAGCTTTCTCGGGTCAATCGCGCGCGCGGATGCGCGGCGCTAACCGCTATTTTGCCAGCCTCCCAACACGCAGAGGCAGCGCTGAAGCAATTGCGTCGGATATATTTGCGCCGTCACACCGCCACTTAACTCTTTCTCGTCGACTTTGCCCCCACCCGCACCCCCCTCCAAGCAGCCTGAAGCAAATGCTGCTTCGCCCGCAACGCCAACGCTCAGCGAGCAGATCGCCGCACTCGAGATCGAGTGCAAGTACCGTCAGGTCAAGGTGCGGCAGGCGGCTCGCATGAAGGACGTCGCGCAGTTAATGACCGTCGACACGCGCGGCGAGCTCGCCTCCCGGCAGTCCGAGGTTCGCGGCTTGAAGCAGTTGCAGCTCGCTTGCGAAAATCGCGCGAAGGAACTGATCGGGCATCACCTACTTGAACTGCGCGCGATTCGAGACATGGACCTACTCGTCCAAATGCGCAGCCACTTCCAGCATCGCGAATGGGGATTCCTCAAGGGCCCGTTCCCGCTACTGTTCCGCGAAGCAGACAGCGAGGCTGAGCGCATCGAGCGCAATCTCGCGCGCGCGCTTGAGAGTCAAAACAAGCGCCAGCGCGGCCGACGTTAGGTCATCGGCCCTACCGACCTAATCGCATCGTTCATTGATACAAAGATTAACAATCTATGTGGCGTGCGTCGCCGCACGCATTGGCGCAGCGCAGTCTAATGAACTGTCGCTCCACTGCCGATAACTCTCTTGTGCGCGCTACCCAGATGCGGTTAGCACGCCGCGAAACTCGCGACTGAGGCGACGATTTCGATGCCCGGCGGCTCTGCGCATTCTCTCGCTTGTGCAGGGCATTTTTTGAACCGGCCCATGGAACACGAGGCCCAAATGGAAACCCAATTCAAGTCCGACGCCAATTCAACCGATCCAAACGCTACCGTCCTTGAGGCGCGCTTTCCGCGTGTCGCGAGCGCCATCCAATTGCTCTGGGGTAACCCAGAGATGGATACCTACTTTTCGAAGCTAGTGGTTGACGACCGAGGTAATCGCGAGGGCTTTCCGCCAGAAGTCATGTCGGACTTAATGTTTCTGGCAACGCTGCACCAAGCCGCCTATCGCTTTGGTGCGAAAGCCCTGAGCTCTAAGGCTTGCGCATACGACAACTCGCTGAATTACCGCCAAGCCGGCGGCCAACGACGCCTCACTCAGCCGTTGGCCAGCAAGAACGCTAGGATCGGCGCAACAGTTTCCTCGGTCTGGAACATCGGGGCGTGGCCCGTCGCCGCGTAGGTGAATCCTTGGACGTTGGGACGCGCACACATCTCCGCAAACGTCTCCGGGAGCAGCAGGTCCGACTGCTCTCCTCGCGTCACGAGCACCGGACAGCGTACTGCATCCCAAAACATCGAAAGATCGACGTCGGCAATCGGCGCTTCGCGAAAGCTATCGCCTATCGCCGGATCATAACGAAATTGCCACATGCCGCTCGGCGTCTTGCGCACCAGTGGAAGGGTCAGTTGATGCCACTGCGCGTCTGTTAGTGGCCCAAACGGGCTGACGAGCTTCACCGCTTGCACTACCTCGTCGATGGTTCGGAACAACGGACTCACACCAACGTACATCGCGATACGCTCAATAGACGCCTTCGGAATAAGCGGGCCAACATCGTTAAGCACGAGCCTAGTGATGGGCGTGTTTGGTTCGGCGGCTAGGATCATGCCGATGATGCCCCCCATCGACGTACCCACCCAGTGAACTTGCCGCGCGCCCGAGCGCGCGACGACACGAACCATATCCGCCACGTACTGCGGATAGGAGTAGTCGGACTTGCGTTGCAACCAGTCAGACTCACCACGACCAACGACATCGGGACACAAGACGCGGTAGCGATCTGAGAGCGCCTGCGCCAGAAAGTCAAAGTCACGACCGCAGCGCGTGAGGCCGTGCACGCAGATGAGTACGTCTTCGTTGGCGGGGTCGCCCCACTCGGTCACATGCGCCCGATGTGCACCACCTTCTTGGCTGATGCTGTGGCACTTTACAAAGTAGCTACGCAACGCCGGCCTCATCGATAGAAAGTCCACGCACGCGCGCCGCGGCTCGCAACGTGTTGCCGAGCAACATCGCAATCGTCATCGGCCCCACGCCGCCCGGTACGGGCGTGATGGCCGATGCGACTTGCGACGCCTCCGCAAAGTGGACATCGCCGCAGAGCGTACCATCACCCAGTCGGTTGATGCCGACATCGATGACCACCGCACCAGGCTTGACCCAGTCACCACGAACGAAATTTGCTCGCCCAACCGCCGCGACCAAAATATCCGCGCGGCGACAATGCTCCGCCAATCCTTGTGTACGCGAGTGGCAAATCGTCACCGTCGCACCCTCCTTGAGCATGAGCATCGCCTGCGGTTTGCCGACAATATTCGACCGACCGATGATGACCGCGTGCTTGCCATCCACACTAATTCCCTCATGACGTAGCATCTGCATCACCCCATAAGGTGTGCAGGGCGGGAACGGGCTTTCATCGATGACTAAGCGGCCCATATTGGCGTAGTGGAAGCCATCGACATCCTTATCCAATGCAATAGATTCGATGACGGCTCGATCATCCAAATGACCGGGCAACGGCAGCTGCACTAGGATGCCGTGCACCTCCGCGTCTGCGTTGAGTTTTTGCACAAACGCAATCAACTCGGCCTGTGAAATGCTGCTTGGCAAAGCATGTACTTGAGAGCGAATCCCGATGCTTTCACAGGCGCGCGCTTTGTTGCGCACATAAACCTGTGAGGCTGGGTCGTCACCCACAATCACCACCGCAAGCCCGGGCACCACACCAGCAGCAGCCAACTTCGCCGTCTGCAATTTGTAGCGCTCGCGAAAATGCTCGGCGATGCGTTTGCCATCGATCAATGTTGCGCTCATCACTCAAATCTCCAGATGCCTTGCGGCGTAATCAGCATGTCGATACGCTCGTCGCGTTCGCCGTGCGGCACTGCCTCGACGAGCTGGCAGTCCAACGCTAGCCCAATAACCTTCAGCATACCGCCACGCGCGTGAAGCAATCGGTCATAAAAGCCTTTGCCATAGCCAAGCCTGTTTCCTGCGCGATCAAAAGCCACGCCCGGAACAATGATGCAATCAATATCGCTCAGTACCGGAATCGGTGCGTCAGCCGCAGGCTCGCGTATCCCCCATGGCCCGCCAATTAGCGAGGCCAAGTCATCAACCCAATGAACCGCTAGGCGTAGCGGAAGACTGCGTTCAATGCGAGGTAGTGCCAATCGACGTGGTGCCAGCACGCAGGCCTCGAGCAAGCTCGACAGGTCGAGCTCAGAACCAAAGGACGCATAAGCCATGACACATTTCGCTGCTTGCCACTCGGGCTGCGCGAACAGTTGAGCGATACATGCTCGCGATTGAGCCAAACGGACTTCTGGCGAAAGCGCGTCGCGTGCTGCCAACACTTGATCACGCAATTGCGCCTTCCGAGCGACCAGCGCGCCTGTGGCGTCTGCAGTCATTGGTTTCAATTGAGAGGCCGGATTCATGAGCCTATTTTAGTCGGCTACCCTAACCGACTCGCGACAGCCGGGATTTCACCCCTCAAGCTCGCGCGCGAGCTGCTGCCACACCGACACGTCGAAGAAACGTGTAGCCAAGCCTGATGGCGAGCAAAGCACATAGATGCGGGTTGTGCCAACGCTCTCTTGCCAGCCGTACTGCGGTTGGAAGCCGAGGGACGCGGCAGCAGCATTCTTGCTCGTAAAGGCAACGCAACGCGGGCGGTAGCGCTTGAGTTTGCGCTCAAAGGCGGCAATGTCGAAGGCGTCCGGCGGCAGCTCAGCGTCCACGCCGCTATGAACCTTGCACAGATCGGTTAATCCGATGCCCCATGACAGCAATTGTGGATATTCCTCCGGGACAAGTAGTCGTGGCGTGAGGCCTACGCGATGCAACGTCGGCCAAAAGCGATTCCCGGGCTTGGCGTAGTAAGCGCGGCGTTGCGCAGAGGCACGCGACGGCGCCGTCCCACAAAGCACCAGCCTAAGGTCGGGCGCAAGCAAATCCGGCACCAAATAGTCAGTCGCGCTTGGCTTGCGTCGATCTGGGTAGCATCTCTTGCGCCTCGTGCGATGGGCGCGCTAAGCGCCGGTGGGGCGAAGCGGTCCTGCAAGCGGCGTGACCGGCACTTGGCCTCGCAGACCATTGACCCACCACACTCGCGCCGCGCGCCGTACATCGGCACGCGTCAGGATAGCCTCGCAGATTAGCCCCTCATCGAGAAGTTGAGCCCGCAGCACGCCGGGTAGCAAGCCGCATTCAGCGGCAGGCGTAAGACGCTCTCCGTCGATGTCAAGCACGACGTTCGCGCGCAAAAACTCGGTGAGCTCGCCGCGCTCGTTCCACAGCAAGGTGTCCCAGACACCGGACGGGGGCGCGTGTTCATCGTAAACCTCGCGTCGGGTCGTCTTATGCTGAAGGAACTCGTCGGTCGAGACCACCGGGCGCGACGCGATCACAAACTGAGGATTGATGGGCATGGTGTCGAGTGGCATGCTCTCAACATCCACAGCACCGTCCGCATCGCTACGCAAACGCACGCGCCATTGACCAAGCGGATTTGCCGCGCGCACCTGCTCTAACGCGGCGAGCGCAGCCTGGCGATCGAACCCAAATCGAAAGTGTCTTGCAGAATTCTCGATTCGCGCCAGGTGTCGCTCGATTAACCAATAGGCGCCCTCGTCAAGCAGGATGGTTTCAAACAAAGAGAATGCCCTTGAGGCTCGCTGCACAAAGCGCGATTTGTAAACCAGCTCTGCCGCCTCACCCGCGACCGTCGAGTCGTAGGTAATGCCGCTGCCCACGCCACAAACTGCCCTGCCCTCTTCGATCCAAACGCTGCGAATACCCACATTGAACGTGCACGCCCCCCGTGGTGCCACCACGCCAATTGCACCGCAGTAGGCACCGCGGGGTTGGGTTTCGAGTTCGCAAATCGCTTTCATTGCTTCGACCTTCGGCGCGCCCGTGACAGAGCCGCAGGGGAATAGCGCACGGAACACATCGACCAACGTAGCCTCAGGGCGCAGCTTGGCGCGGACGGTGGACGTCATCTGCGACACTGAAGACAGCGCGTGCAACGAAAACAAGTGCGGCACCTCAACCGAATGCGGCTCAGCGACCCGCGAAAGATCGTTGCGCAGCAGATCCACGATCATCAGGTTTTCCGCGCGCTCTTTCCCGGAGTGCGTCAGCGCGTCTGCCAACGCGGTGTCAGCCTCGGGCGTGTCACCACGTGGCGCCGTTCCCTTCATGGGCTGCGTGGTCACGACACCGTCGCGGATGCTAAAGAAAAGTTCGGGCGACACGGAGAGTAGTTGCCAGTGCGGCGTCTCAATGTGGACGTGGTAACCGCGCGGTTGCGCCTGTTGCAAGGCGCGAAAGAAATGCTCTGCGTTACCGCTAAACGCGGACGCAAGGCGAGTGGTGTAATTGACCTGATAGAAACGCCCTTCATGAATATCAGCTCGAATCGATTCGACCGCACGCGCGAACGCTGTCGCATCGGTGTCACTTGTCCAGCGTGACAGGCGGTAGGACTCGGCAGCGACGGGAGACGTTGCGCGCGGCGCATCCCCTAAGGCAGGCGTCGCAAATTCCGCAAACCATAGCAAGGGTTGGCCCCCTTGTTGCTGCCCTTCTCTTGTTGATGCGGTAGGCACGGTCGGGGCAAGCGACCTCACTTTCAACGCCGCATCAAATGCGGGCGCCGCCTCGTGGGCGACAAACCCGACGCACCAATGCCCACGCATCGACGCGTCCACCACCGCATCAAGCGCCGGAATCACAGCATCTAGCCCATAAGCCTCGTGAATGGCGATGGGCTCGGCAAACCGCAAGCGCAAACGCTCTTCTTCTGCGAGCGTCGGCAGCAACGGAAAGTCTATTTCGCACCGAATACGCCCCGGCGCACCGCTCTGCACCGCGCCTTGGCCATCAGGTTGGCCCTGAGTCGCTTCTCTGCCCATGCTCAAGTTTGATTGCATTGGGTCATTTTAGAGGGCGCCGCTATAATCGGCGCTGACCTCTGACAGGAAGATCCTGTCAGCCACCGTTTTGGCCCCATCTGCATTGCAGTAGTGGTTTGTGCGCATGGCATTCATGCACCACGACTTGTAACGGGTGTCCTCGGCCGCTCTCGGATCGCGCCCCATGCCTCGTAAACTGTTTTCGACCCCGACCGATTGCGAACTCGCCTTCTACGATGCCTTCGAGCGTGCCGACCTAAAGCTCATGGTTGCCGTGTGGTCCGATGAGCCCGACTCGATCTGCGTTCATCCGCAAGGGCCGCGTCTGGCCGGGTTGGCGGCGATTCGCGACTCATTCGCTGAAATGTTCGCCGGTGGGCCAACGCGCGGGATGCGCATCAAGGTCAGTGAACTGCGCAAACATCAAGGTCAGACACTCGCGATTCACTCCGTCTACGAAACCTTCGCGATTGACAACGGCCCGGAGGGTACCAAGCAGGAGGCAACACCGGTGCTCGCCACCAACGTTTATTTGTTGACACCGCATGGCTGGCGAATGATCGTCCACCACGCCTCAACATTGCCCGACGGCACCACCGCTGAAGAACAGGGTGTCGCGCGCATCCTTCACTAAGCGGAAGCGCGTGCAACTGACAGTGCATGCTCGCGCGGTGATCGCCCGTGCCGCCGCGCTTTTGGTCGGCGCATGCGTTGCCGCACTTGCAATGCCGATACTTGCGCAAGTGTCGAGCGCCACAAATGCGTCAGCGATCAAGACCGTGCGCGTGGCATACCAGTCTTCGGAACGTGGCTTCGACTGCGCGGCTGAATCAGATGAATTCACCGGTACCGTTTGCGACGCCATATTCGACCCGCTGCTGCAGTACGACCATCTCGCGCGACCGATTGCGCTACAGCCACGCACAGCTGAGGCGCTGCCCGTTATCACTGACGGCGGGCGCACTTACACGCTGCGCGTTCGTCCCGGCATCTACTTCACCGATCACAAGGCGTTTGGTGGGCGAAGGCGTGAGCTGACGGCACATGACTATGCCTACAGCTTGAAGCGACTTTTAGACCCCAAAGTGAAGGCACAGTGGCAATTCCTCGCTGATGGCAAGTTCGAAGGGCTCGACGAGCTGACCAAAGAAGCGCAACGCACCGGCAAATTCGACTACGACCGCCCTGTGCGTGGCATTGAGGTGCGTGACCGCTACACACTGATCCTGCGTCTTAAGGCGCCTGACTACAACCTCTCGTACATTTTGGCCATGCCCGCAACCGCCGCCATGGCGCGCGAGGTTGTTGAGTGGCCGGCGATAGCCGTTGCAGAGAATCCCGTTGGCACGGGTGCGTTTGTGCTCAAGGAATGGCGCCGCTCCTCACGCATCGTACTGGAACGAAACCCCAATTATCGCGATGACCGATTTGAGACCATCGTAGGCACTCCCGCTCGCCCCAAGCTAGACGCACGGAACGAGCAAATCATCACGCAACTGCGCGGCAAACGCCTTCCACTCATTGATCGCATAGAGATCTTCGTGATTGAAGAGGATCAGCCACGTTGGCTGGCTTTCTTGAACAGCGAGCACGATTACCTCCGACCAATACCTGAATCTTTCGCTGGTATCGCCCTGCCAGGAGGCAAACTTGCCGATGGTCTGGCCGCACGAGGGATTGGTCGCGTCCCCAACGAGGTGGCCTGGTTGGTGTACACATTCTTCAACATGCAAGACCCAGTAATCGGTGGCTACGCACCCGAGCGCATTGCGCTACGCCGCGCCATTTCCATGGCCTACCCTTCGCAAACCGAGATTGCGATTCTGGAAAATGGTCAGAGTCAAGAGACACACTCGATCATCGCGCCAGGCATGGCAGGATTTGTCGAGAACCGCGCAAACTGGCATAAGTACAACCCCGCGCGTGCGAAGGCCTTGCTCGACCTCTATGGTTACATCGACCGCGACGGCGACGGCTGGCGTGAGACACCCGATGGACAACCGCTCGTCATCGACCAAGCGTCTATCCCACGCCAACGCGAGCGCCAACGCAACGAACTTTGGCAGCGCGCCATGCGCGAAATCGGCATCCGCATGACCTTCAATAAGGTCGAACGCACGCCCGACTTACGCAAACAAGCGCAGGCGGGAAAGGTGCAAATGTGGACATACGGTTGGATCGCCGATTACCCTGATGGCGAGAATTTCTTGCAGCTCTTTTGGTCAAAATCCATCGGCGGCGCCAACTACTCGATGTACGCGCGCTCCGAGCACGACGCGCTGTACGAACGCGCCAAAACCATGCCCGACTCGCCTGAGCGCACCGCCTTGTACCAGCAAATGGTGAACATGCTGTGGGTGGATAATCCCTGGAAAGTGCTGTACCTGAAGCAAGGCACTGCGCTGCACCACCCGTGGATACTTAACTACAAGAAACATCCCTTCGCGTTCGAGCCTTGGCGTTATATCGACGTCGACCATTCGCGCAAACCTAAATGAGCCACGCATCCACAACTTCTACCTCGCCCTCGCGCCGTCCGAGCGCCGAACGCATGCCCAGCTGGGCAGCCAACAGCCTCACGTTGCTGATGGTGGTGGTGTTGGCGACACAGGTCGCGTGGTGGGGTTGGCATTTCATGACGCCGCGCTTGAGCGATGGCGCCGGTGAGGCCTCAACGGAATCTGTTGAAGTGATCGACGCCAGTCTTGCTCGCAACTTACTCGGTGGCGCGTCGAGTGCCGCTGCACCCGCAGCCACCGCGAGTGAATTTCGCTTGAAAGGTGTGTTTGCCGTCGATGGACGCACACTCTCGGCAGTTGTCATCAACGCGGGCGGGCGCGACCTCAGCGTGAGAGTGAATGAGGCAATCACCGACGGCGTTCGCTTGGTAGAGGTGCATCGCGATCACGCCATCATCTCGCGCGGTGGCGTGCGCGAACGCATCGAGCTCGAACGGCTAGGCGCAGCATTTGGCAAGGGCGCGGCAGCGGCCAACACCGGCAACTCATCGTCAGTCAACACGGCGGGAAGCGGCTTTCGTCTGAATGTCAGTAGTGGCGGGCGCAACACTTATAGCCTGTCGCGCACCGAACTCAACAACGTCCTCAAGGATCCGAACCAGATCAACTACCTTGGCCAGATCGTCCAAGCGCCCGGTAGCGGCGTGCAAGTCCAAGATGCGCCTGCCGGGTCGTTGGCCAACAAGCTCGGCCTACAAGTGGGCGATGTCATCATCGCGCTGAACGGGCAACCCATCAACGGTCCGGGAGACCTTGCGCGTCTCTATGGCGTGTTCGGGACCACCAACAGCGTGCGCGCTGAGATTCGTCGCGGTGGCACGCCCATGGTGTTGAACTACAACATCGCGCAGTAGCGACAGCAGCGAAAGCAGCGCGGGCGCGTCGTCCTTGTTAGTAGAGCCCGAGAGCCAGCCTGACTTGCGCCTGACCTGCGCAGACTCCCGTCCCTAGCGCGGTGCAGATTTACTCTTCCATCCTGAGGGCTGCACCAGCAGATTGCTTATAATCTGTGTTCCCCAATAGGAGTGCATATGCGAGCTTTTGGTTTGAACGTCGGTCCATCCTTTTCTACGCGCCGCTTGTTGTTGGCCGCCATGGTCAGCGTCGGCGCCCTGCTCGGCCTCAGCGGCTGCGGCAAAAACAGCCCGGCTAACACGGACGGTCAGGTGCGCATGATTAACCTCGCCCCAGAGGCAGGCGCGATTAATGTGGTCATTGATAGCGCCACCACCCCGCTGCTATCCAGCGTCGCGTTCAAGAGCACGAGCGGCTATGGAACAGTCGCCAATGGCGGTCGTCGCGTGCGCATCAGCAACGCTGGTGGCTTTATCATCGACGGCAGCCTCAACATGCAGGGCCAAAAGAAGCAGTTGCTGATGGTCTTCGGCGGCCAATCGAGCCTAGGTATGGGCGTGCTGTATAACGACATCGGTGCAGCCGCGCAAGGCAACAGCCGTCTTCGCTTGATTTCGTACGGCGTCGGTTTATCGAACTTTGATCTCTACATGACGCTCGCCAACGAGAGCATTGCGACCAGTGATCCGAAAGCACGCAACACCAACGGCACCGTGGTTGATGTTTCTGCCAACTCTTACACCATCTCGCTAACCGCACCGGGCACGAAGGACGTTCTCTTCTCCATGCCTTCGACAGCGCTTGCCGATCGTAAGTACTACAACCTTGTGTTGTACAACGAAGGCTCCGGCGAGTTGCCCAACGCGTTCTTTTTGGAACAAGACTCCGACGCAGCACCGACGATGTTGACGAGCCCGATCACCCGCGTGCGTGGTGTTAACGCCCAGTCGACCTTCCCAACTGTGAACGTCGCTGTCGGTGGCAACCGTGTGTTTACCAACATTCCACTCGGCGGTATCTCCAGTTTCACGCGCACGGCAGCGGGCACGGCTAGCGTCTCGTTCACCGACCCTCAGACGGGCAACACTGTGGGCAGCGTCTCGGATACGTACCTCGGTGGCCGCGATTACAGTGTGTTCCTAGCGCCGGGCACAGGCGGTGGTGCACCGAGCGCGTTCCGCGTCCTCGATACCAACTTCCCGCCGGCGGCCGGTCGTTCGCGAGTGCGTCTGGTCAATGCGTCGAGCGTCGCCGATTTGGGTCTAGCGCTGTCGTTCACACCGATCACGCCGAACATCGGCAGCCGCGCCGCGTCGAACTACTTTGAAGTGGTCGCTGGCACTGGCACGCCGGTGACCATTACTCAGGGCGCGGCTGGCACCCCAGTGATCAGCTTGGCCGGCACGGATCTGATCGCCACCAAGACCTTCACGTTTGTGGTGAGCGGCACGCCGGGCAACTTGGTCCTCACCGTGCGCCAAGATAACTAGGCGATAACAGTCCTATAGCAAACCCTAGAGCGGGTGGGGTGTTCGGGCCAAAAATGCCTGAAACACCGCACCCGCTCTTGCTTTTTGGGCTTGACCCCTGTGGTTATGGGCATTCGGCAGGGTGCCCTGTCATCTGCGTGCCGCTGCTCTGGCGTACAATTGGGCGAGATTAAAACATTGCCTGTAGGGCGCTTGGTTTTCGACTTAAGTTTGGCGTACAGGCTCCTCTAACCCGTTGAGAAAATTAAACAATTTCCGCCTGCCGCGTTCCCTGCGGCACGCACAACCGCGAAAAGAATAATGCCCAACGCCCTCCACAAACGTCTCGTCGCCGCAGCGGTTTGCTCCGCCATCGCCTTCACCGCTGCACCAGCGTTCGCACAAGACACCATCACCATGAGCTTTGTGAACGCCGACATTCGCTCCGTGGTCGAGACGGTCGGCAAAGCCACCGGCAAGAACTTCATCATCGACCCGCGCGTCACGGGCACCCTCAACATCGTTTCGCAAACGCCGGTCACTAAAGACCAAGCCTACGACATCCTGCTCTCGACATTGCGACTGAGTGGCTTCGCGACAGTTGAGGAGCGTGGCGCCGTCAAGATCTTGCCCGAGGCAGATGCGAAGACCTCCGGACCCGTGGTCGCGCCTGGCACGCCCGTACGGGGCGATCGCATCGTCACGCAGGTATTCCAATTGCAGAACGAATCGGCGGCGCAGTTGGCCACCGTGCTGCGGCCACTCGTGGCGCAGAACAACTTCATCGGCGCGTACCCCGGTAACAACACCTTGGTGATCACCGACTACGCCTCCAACGTTGAGCGCATCCGCAAGATCGTTACGTCGATTGACGTGCCCGCCAGCGCCGACCTGCAGACCATCAAGGTACAGCACGCCAGCGCGGTCGATATCGCCAACATGATCACGCGCTTGCTGCCTGAGGCATCGCCCAATCCCGTTACGCCTGGACTGCCACCGAAGCTGTCGGTGGCCGTCGAGCCGCGCTCGAACTCGTTGGTGGTGCGCGCAGATACACCTGCATTGGTGACGCGCATCCGCGCGTTGGTCGCGCAAGTGGATACGCCGTCCGCTGCCAACGGTGGCATCAACGTGGTGTACCTGAAGAACGCGGAGGCGGTGAAAGTCGCTGAAACGCTGCGCGGCTTGCTCGCCGGTGCCGCGAACAATACAAGCAGCTCTGTAAGCACGAGCAGCGCCGCGGGAGGGGCTGCCCAAGGGCAGGCAGGTGCAGCCGGCAATCTCGCTGCACCAATCTCAAGCACATCTACCAGCGCACCGGCTAGCACCATTCAGGCGTACCAGCCAACCAACTCGCTCATCATCACAGCGCCCGACCACATCTATAACGCCTTGCGCAGCGTGATCGACAAACTCGACCAACGCCGCGCGCAGGTTTACGTCGAAGCCCTGATCGTGGAAGTCACGTCATCAGTCGCGGCCGAGTTCGGCATTCAGTGGCAAGACCTCACCGGTATCAATAAGCCGGGCGCCAACATCATCGGCGGCACCAATTTCGGCGGTAGCGGTACCAACATCATCACGGGCGCACAGAACATCGGCACCGTCGGTACGGGCCTGAACATCGGCGTGGTGCGTGGCACCGTCAACATCCCAGGTATCGGCCAAGTGCTGAATCTCGGCGCACTCGCACGCGCGCTCGAAGCCGATCAACGCGCCAACGTGTTGTCCACACCAAACATCCTGACCCTCGACAACGAAGAAGGCAAGATCGTCGTCGGCCAGAACGTTCCCTTTGTCACAGGCAGCTTCACGCAGACCGGCAATGCGACGACCAACCCCTTCCAAACGATCGAGCGCCGCGATATTGGCCTCACGCTGCGCGTGACGCCGCAAGTGGCTGAAGGCGGCGCAGTCAAGCTGAAAGTTTTCCAAGAGGTGTCGAGTGTCGTGCCGACGACCAACAACGTGAAGTCGGCCGACCTCATCACCAACAAGCGCTCGATTGAAAACACCGTGCTCGTTGACGACGGGCAAACGGTCGTCATCGGCGGTTTGATTTCGGACGACACCAAGAACGGCGAGAGCAAAGTGCCGCTGCTCGGTGACATTCCGGTGTTGGGCAACCTCTTCAAATACCAAACGCGTAACCGCGACAAAACCAATCTGATGGTGTTCTTACGTCCCGTGGTGCTGCGCGACGGCAAGAGCGCCGCTGCCCTGTCCGGCTCGCGTTATGACTACATCCGCGGCGAGCAGATCAACCACCTGAACGATGCGGCCTCGTTACTGCCACCAACCGGCGGACCGGAGTTGCCACCGCTCGATCTGCGTGGAAAAACCTCGACCGCCACGCCGGCGGCCGATAAGGGTGAGAAAAAGTAGTGGGCTCCAACGACGCCAAATTGGTTGCGTCCGCAGCATCGGGATTGACTAACCCCGACGGCACCGCCGACATCGCGGCCGACGCGCGCGCGGTGAAGCAACTGCCTTACCACTTCGCCAAAGCGCGTGGTGTGATCACCGCACGCTTTGTGGGCAGCAATGAATTGGAAGTGTGGCTCGCACCCAATCCAGAATCATCCACCCTCGCCGAGGTGCGACGCCTCACCGGCAAGACCCTGAAACACGTTCTACTGTCGGCAGAAGAGTTTCAAACGCGTCTTACGCGCGCGTATGCAAACCTGAGCGGCAGCGATGCCGAGGCCAACGATGGCGCCGGCAGCGTGGCCGATGCAGTTGCGACCATTACCTCCAACATTCAATCGGAAGCCGAGCTCGCCGCCCTCACCGAGTCGTTACCGGAAGTCACAGATCTCCTAGAGACTGAAAACGACGCACCCATCGTCAAGCTCATCAATGCGTTGATGACACAAGCGGTGCGCGAGAACGCCTCCGACATCCACTTGGAGATTTTCGAACGCCGCTCGTTGGTGCGCTTCCGCGTTGACGGCGCGCTACATGATGTCGTCGAACCACGTCGCAATTTGCACGCCGCGCTGGTGTCCCGCGTGAAGGTGATGGCCGAGCTCGATATCGCGGAAAAACGTCTGCCGCAAGATGGTCGCATCATGCTGCGCATCGCGGGTCGTCCTGTCGATGTGCGCGTCTCCACCTTGCCTACCGGCCACGGCGAACGCGTGGTGATGCGCTTGCTCGACAAACAAGCCGGCCGACTTTCCCTTGACGGCTTGGGCATGGCGGCAGATACGCTTCGTGAAC
>JAJTHU010000371.1 GCA_021300055.1 Nitrosomonadaceae bacterium
GTGGCTCCAGTTTCTCAAATTAAGGAGCCTCCTCAAAACCCGGGGCGATTCAATTCGACAGTTACGTGCGTTTTGTAGGCCAAGACCCCACCAAATTGAACTCCCGACCGAAATAGGATGCCGCCGTACTTAACCTCTTCCAAAGTTGTTTCAAAAGTCTTCTGTACTAAGGCTCGAACGGTCTCGACGATCTCATAGTTTTGTTCGCTCACAAGACGGATATCTTCAAGCAGCGCCTGAACAGATTTATTTTTCATGTTGTGTCGAGCCCCTAGTCAGTTCAATATTAGCGACTAGCTCGGCTGTGCCTGCGCCTCGGCTCTGCTAAGTGCAAGCCTCTACCGTTTTCACAGGAGATGGGGCTAGTTGCAAACGCGGCAAACACGCTATTGAAGAGCAATTGGAAAAGTGCCCGCAGGTAGCGTACCGGCGTTGGAAATTACACTGCTAATGGCTCCCTTTGGCCCCATGAGCCAGAGGGTGAGTGTGCCATCTGCTCGACGCCAAAGAATGTCGAATCGTCCATCTCCGTTGTAGTCACCACTTGCAACGTAGGTCCACGTCGGGTCCGTAAAGCCCACCGAAAATGTTGTTTGCGGAACCACCAACGAGCTCGACGAACATGAAGCGTTGGGATCGTCGGGCGCGCCGGTGTAACTCGGCAGAGCAAGGCCTGTTGCGTCCAATTGGATCAAGCGCACCTCACCGGAGCTAGGGTGACGAGCGAGAATTTCTGACCGCCGCCCCCGAGTGAAATCAGCGAATTTGACTGCTGAAAAACCAGTAGGCAGCGCGCCGCCAGACAAATTGGCGCAAGTGCGCTGCGGCGTCGCCATCAGCACGCGAACGGCATTTGCTGGACTGACGTAAATTATGTCGTCAGCGCCGTCGTCGTTGATGTCGGCAGCCCCGAGCAACGTCCAAGTCAACGGCGCACCGCCACGCTTGCGAACTTGGTTAACGCCTGCGCCCGCGCCGAACCAAATGTAGGAAACCCCTTGATCGTCAATATTGGGACTAGACCCTCGGAACCGCCAAACAAGATCGGTGTAACCATCGCCGTCGAGGTCGCCGGTCGCCTGCACATCCCATGCTGGTTTGACGTCACGAAGTGCGGCTGCATTGTTACTCCGAAAATCTGTCCAAAACAGTGCTGCACCTTGACCGTTGGCGTTCAGCAGTGGGGGGCTATCGCGCAGAAGCGCGAGGTCTGATATCCCATTGCCGCTCAAGTCAGGTGCGCCGAGGACACGAAAGTCTGCCCCTGGATCAGTGACCTGGCTCCATTGGAAAATCGACCCCGAGAAAGTTCCAGCAAATAGTGCGTTATTCGTGGTCGCACGCACCATCAGCGCGCCCTTGCCAGTCCGATCAAGCGCAATTCCGCCCCGACGCGCGACTGACTGTGATATTTGTCGAGTTGCGCGAAAAGGCCGAATCTCAAATCCTGTTGCGCGACTTGGCGTCGCCGGAAAGTTAGTGGTGTACTGGAAGAAGACCGGCTCCTCTAAACGGTCGCCAGTCACATCGGCCAAGAGGAATGTCATGTAATCGCACGGGCCGCATTGCGCCGCATTCGAGATGTCCGCCGAACTGGTGGCTGAACCGTCTTCATTCACCCATCGCCATGGAGAAAATTTCCCAGTACCATCGTTTAGATACCAAAGAGCACTATTCAAGACATTCGCAATTGGCAACGTCGCCCGCCGAATGACGAGGTCGGGAATACCATCACCGTTGATATCTCTGATCTCGACCACCTGCGCGGGCGAGATAACATTGGAGATGACGGTGTGCGATTGATAGCCACCCCACCACGCCTGCGTCACGTCGGTAAATTGCCAATTTCCGTCGTTGCGCAGAATTTGGAAATATGAAGTAAGGGATCCTTCCCATACCACGATAATGTCGGCCCGACCGTCGCCGTTCAGATCTTGGACCAAAATTCTGGCAGCACCCAGCCCATTCAGCCCGTTGGTTACCGAGCCACCGGCAAAGTAGGGAATAGTTGCAATTGCGGCCGGGATTTCGACCCTAGCTGCCTCGACAAAGTCACCATTGGTTGATTGTCGGTACATTCGAACCGTGCGCTTGCCTGAGACATCCGGATAGTTGTAGGTCGCGCTGACAATATCCTGGCGACCATCGCCATCAAGGTCACCCACGCCCGCGGTTCCAGGATTTTGATAATCCACACCCGGCACTCGGACGCCACCCCTGTTTCGCAATCGAATTTCGATGGGTAGTCGCGACACACTTTCTGAGAAGCGCCCGGCACCGTCGTTCTGCAGGATAACAATTCCCTCAGTTGGTAAGGCAGGTCCGCCGAGCCTGGCCAGAACGACATCTAGCCTACCGTTACCATTTAGGTCGCCAATAGCGGACACATGATTAAAGTTATTAACCTGTCCTACAAATGCAGATTGCGATACGTCTTGAAGCTTTCCATTTGGCTGCGAGGCTAGCAGAATATTCTTTCCGCCATCGAATCCAGGGTTGGCTCCGTCTTTGTCTTCAAGACCCCCATCGATGATCAATATGTCGGGCCTGCCATCGCCATTAAAGTCTCGGATAAAGATGTTGTTGATCGCGCCGCAGGTTGGGATGGCTCCCTGAATCATCTCCGCCGTGCCATCCGAAAATTTTCCATCTCCCCGGTTAAGAAGAATCGAAAAGGACAACTGGGGTTGGTTCACGAAATAATTTGGGCAGACAACAATATCTGCTCTTCCATCGCCGTTGAGATCGGCTGCTTCGTAAGAGCGGATCGGTACATACGGCCGTTGAAAATCAGTCAAAGGGTGCAGTGGAGTGCCCACTGGTGCGGGCCACGCAATTGGAATAAATGACGCTGTGGCCAACGTAGAAGTTGCAAGTGGCGCCGGGACATACGTTTGCGCCGACACGACCAAGGAAATGGACACAAGAGCAGCCGATTGCGCGGCTGAGAAAAGGATTGCGCGGAGCGTTGGCTTCATAAGCGGAAATAGGTTGCGCTAAATAGGTGAGGCACATTGTCTTTCATTTGATTCCGTGGTTCAAACTATGAAATCAGAAAGTACTCGCGAATGACCGTATATGGACCCCTCTGAGCTTCCCCTTGTTTTTCGTCTGCCAAGGGCGCGGCATCAAGCCGCCAATTTTGGCTCATGCTGAGTCGTGATCCAGTGTTGCAGGAACTGGACCGGCGACTTGTAGCCGAGCGTGGAGTGGCGACGACTCCGGTTGTAAAACACTTCGATGTAGTCGAACAGGTCGGCTCTGGCTTCGTCCCGCGTCACAAGCGTGCGCACGTGAGTCTCGCGGGGCCATCTATATGCACAAACAAACTAAAACCACCAAAACACACAACATGGCAAACGAGGCTGCGCCATGGACGGCAGACTATTCGTTACGACATTTTGAGCTGCCTGGAACGTTGGCTGACTCGCTTCGTGAGCATCGCGACCGCTGCGAAAGGGACCTTGAATTTCAGAGAATTCAAGCCAATGTCTGATATGTGCTCGGCGAAGCAATAGGACTGTTCTGCTCGTTGTGTAGAGGGGCCAAACGACCTTCTGATCGAGCGCCCTGCTAGGAGCGTCTGCGTCTCTCTTAACCCTCGGAGTTCGACGGAAAGTCGAACTGAAAGCGTGAGTCGTCGTGAACGAGCAAGACGCGGTCCCGGGTTATCTTGCAGGTCCAAGTTTGGATAACTTCCGGTTTGAGGAGTGAAAGCGCGCGTGGCTCGAACACTGCCATACAGACTCCACGTTCACGACGCGCTGATTCATAACGGATCCCTTGGATTGGCGGTGCCCCTCCTCGCCCTCCCGCCCGGACAGCATCGGCCAGCGCATGGCAGGCAGCGTAACTGTCTGGGTCGCGCCAGTCCGACCGAAGCTCAGTCCACGGCGATTTAGTAAGGTCGAGCTCCATGCCTTCAAAAATCGCCTGAAAAAACGTTAACTCAACATGCAGACTGTTCTTACCAAGGCCGGCAGACTCAACGAAAAAGCGCCACCGCCAATACCCAACTTCTGCAGCGGCGGTTTCGCGCTCTTCTGCCCCATACCAAATACCCGGGTTGCTCGCGCGCCGGAAACGTGACTCTTGTGGAGTTATGTATCGGAATGGGGTCGCGATTAGCCAATGAGAATTTTGCGCATTTGATGGAACCGCGTGCTTGCTACCGTCCAGCAGGCTCTCAAGTATTGCTTGCTCCTCGATTGTGTCTACGAGGCGCATAGTCGCAACTCGATGCTGCGCTTCGACCGCACGCCAGAGCGCGCGCCTTCCTGTATCGCAAAGAGAAAGCCATTCGCGACGCCAAGACGAACTAGAGTTGGGCGCGCGCACCATCGAGGTAGTTCACCGTGTAAACGAGCCCAGCAACAGTCTTAATTGCGTCGAGCGGCGTTTGGTTTAGTGCGATGTTATGTGATTGCATCCACACTTTTCTGGCGGTCTCGTCATTGCCGACAAGCGCATCCAATGATCGGTAAACGCGCACCAGCAATGTTGCCAGTTCAGCGGACTTCGAACCTATTTCAAAGGTCTTCTCAAGCCGTGCGATGCGCGAAATTTGAGATGGACTCAGCCCCACGATATCGGCGAGTGCGGCATGAGTCAGTCCGAGAAGCGATGCTGCGCGAAGGGTTGCCTTGGACAGCACGACCGCTGGATCTGGTGCAGGTTTGGCTTGGTGATGGGTTGAGCGGGGCATGTAGGTCTCCGATCAAATATTTCCAAGGAAAGATTACACCATTTTTGTGCCAATGGCAAGTAGTCGGTGTCCGCGCATGACCGGAGGTGGGGGCCGAGGTCGTGTGAACAGGGGCTCCAGAGAGGATGAGTTGTTGAATTGCATCCAAATCCGACCCAGCAATTTGGTCTTGAATCGCCCGGGTTTCGCGGAGGCAGTTTTGTTTAAGTCAGGCGGTTTGCGTGAATTCTTCCATGGATGAAGAATCGTCCGGCCAGAACGTGATTTTTCGTCGGAAAGAGCCTCATAAGTGTCGGCTTACCGTCGGGAAATTGCCGGAAATGACAAAATGAGTCGAATAAGCGCCCTAATCGACTCATTTTATGAATTGATTATTGAAATCTATGGGTGAGTCGATTAGACTGGTTAAATCAATCAAGTTTTGAGTCGAATAATGTCTGGAAAACTACAACTTTGGGTTTGGCAAAGTATTGGCTGGCCTCCAGTTAAGGCGGACGTTCAGGCGCTGAGCGCTACGCTGGGCCACACAAGAGGTGAGCTGGGTAAGCTTCTCGGAAAGATAGA
>JAJTHU010000002.1 GCA_021300055.1 Nitrosomonadaceae bacterium
AATGCGCCAATGCGCTTCGGCAGCGGGGTTACACCAAACGATGTTGTTTTCGTTGTCGAGCATGACCGCGCCGTCCGGGAGCGCCGCGGCTGCCTGCTGGAATCGCGCCAGCGAGTCGGAGAGCGATTGCTGCTGCACATGCTCTTGACGTAGCAAGCGGTAAAGTCGAGAAAGCAAGTCGCCCCAGGTGCCAAAGCCATCGGGCATGTCGCGCGCCTGATGGTCGCTCTCCAGCCAAGCGCCAAGCTGCACCAGCTTCCACGTGTGATAACCGAATGCGAGGCCCAGCACGAGTGCGGCCATCGCAAACCCAAACGCCCAGCCGCCGACAAGCGCCCCCGTTAGCCCCAGAAACGCGGCCAAGCTCAGGATGCCAGCGAGTAGCGACACAAAGCGGCGGAAGGTCGGGGTCATGATGTGAATTGAAAGCGCGGCGCCCGCGAGCAAAGCAATCGGTACGTCCGGTTCGTCGAGATGAGGACGAACAACGGCCGCCGCCTATGTTACTGCGCCCCGCGACAGCGTGTCGGCGCGACCGACCGGCAGGCGCTCAGGAGTCCTTCGAGAAGCGGTAGCCGCTGCCGCGTACTGTGTGCACAAAGGCGTCGTGCCCGGATGGCGCGAGGGCGCTGCGCAGCCGACGGATGTGCACATCGACGGTACGTTCCTCGATAAACACGTGGTCGCCCCACACCATGTCGAGAAGCTGGGTGCGCGAATAAACCCGGTCTAGGTGCGTCATAAAGAAATGCAGCAGGCGGAATTCCGTCGGGCCCATTTGCAAAGTGATCCCTTTGCCGGTGACCTTGTGCGACGCCGGATCGAGTTTTAGGCCGTGGTATTCGATCAAGTCTTCGGTGAGTTGCGGCGCACGGCGACGCAGGACCGCTTTGATGCGTGCTTCCAGCTCACGCAGCGAGAACGGCTTGACCATGTAGTCATCGGCACCCGTTTCCAAGCCGCGTAGTTTGTCTTCCTCCTCGCCGCGGGCGGTAAGCAGGATGATTGGTAGGGTTTTGGTGCGCGAATCACCGCGCAGCTTGCGGGTGAGGTCGATGCCGCTCATGCCCGGCAGCATCCAATCGAGCAGGGCGAGATCGGGCAGTTCGAGTTGCACGGTCTTGAGCGCATCTTCGGCAGAGCCCTTGACCAGCACCCGATAGCCCCCCATCTCCAGATTCATCTGGATGAGATCTTGAATGGCGGGTTCGTCTTCAACGACAAGGATGGTGGGATTCATTTTCGGATCCATTGCGGGCTCACCGAGCTGGCGAGTTAGTGCATGATATTTCAGCTATGTGAAGCTTATGTGACACCCGCCCGCGCATAAAATGCCTAGATTGGCTCGAATCCACACGAGTGAGTAGAAGCTAGGCACGACTTTTGAGGTATCCCGCGCAATGAGTAACACCCCGCGTCCGACAGAAATTACGCTCCACCAGCAATCGCGCGAGCTTGAAATCGCCTTTGACGACGGCAATCGCTTTCGCCTGACGTGCGAGTTTCTGCGCGTGCATTCGCCTTCCGCCGAAGTGCGCGGTCACGGCCCGGGCCAGGAAGTACTGCAAGTCGGCAAGCGCGAGGTAAACATCACCGCCATTGAGCCGGTGGGTATGTATGCCATCAAGCCGACCTTTTCCGACGGCCACGACACCGGCTTGTATTCTTGGGAATACCTGCACGACCTCGGCAAAAATCAGCACGATTATTGGCGGCAGTATTTAGCGCGTCTTGAGCGCGCGGGCGCGAGCAGAGGTTGAATCGACAACATGCCTGAGCCGATCAAAGCATTCTTCGATAGCTATCGCGACGCGTTTAACCGCTTAGACGCACGCGCCGTATCCGCACACTATCAAGTGCCATCGATGATCTCAAGCGCTTCTGGCGCCGGGCTTTTTAGTGACGAAAACGCACTGACACACAACAACGAAGCCTTGTGCAAACACTACGCAGAAGCGGGGTTTGTGCGCGCTGACTATGCCGTCAATCTAGACTTAGCGCAGGGCGATGACTTTCATTTGGTTGATTTGCAATGGACGATTGCCAAAACGGAAGCCGCGCCAGATGTGTTTAGCACCACCTACCAGCTGGTGAAGCGACGCGGGAGCGATTGGAAGATCGAGCACGTTTGCGCATACAGCGAGAAACGCTTTTGGGCCACGTAAGCATGAATCAGAAAACCCATTTCGGCTTTCAAGAAGTCGACGAAACCGCCAAAGCCGGCAAGGTTCGCGAAGTGTTTGCGTCCGTTGCGAGCAACTACGACATCATGAATGACTTGATGTCGGGCGGCTTGCATCGGCTGTGGAAGAAATTCACCGTTGACCTCGCCAATGTGCAGCCGGGCGAAAAAGTACTCGATGTCGCCTCTGGCACAGCCGATCTCGCGGCCGAATTTGCCAAGCGCGCCGGCGCGGGCAATGTGTGGCAAACCGACATCAACGAGGCCATGCTCAAGGTCGGGCGTGACCGTCTCGCCAATGCGGGCCTGGCGACACCCAATGCCCTCGCCGACGCTGAAAAATTGCCATTTGCGAGCGAGTCGTTTGATCTCGTTACCGTCGCCTTTGGTTTGCGCAACATGACGCACAAGGATGTGGCGCTCGCCGAGATGGCGCGCGTGCTGAAGCCCGGTGGGCGCCTGATGGTGCTGGAGTTTTCAAAGGTGCATCCATCGCTGGAAAAAGCCTACGACGCGTATTCGTTCAACATCCTGCCGAAGATCGGTAAATTCGTTGCCAAAGACGAAGCGAGCTACCGCTACCTCGCAGAGTCCATCCGCATGCACCCTGACCAAGAGACGCTCAAGGGCATGATGCAGGATGCTGGTCTGGCGCGCGTCGAATACTGGAACCTCGCCGCGGGCGTGGTGGCGCTGCATCGGGGTTACAAGACCTGAGCGCGGGAATGGCCGCGCCGCAAACGCGCATGAATCCATCGCCTCGCGCCGAGCGTTGGTTCACCATCGTTGTTTGCGCGATCGGCTTTTTACTAAGCTTCCTGACGTCGCGCCCGATCGATTCGGCCAACTACATAGGTTGGGTGTTCGCGGCGTTCTGGGTATCGGGCGTGTGGGTGTTCTTGTTGCTTTCACAGCTCACCACGATCGGTGCGGCTACTCGCAAGGCCTTAGCCGTTGGTGCAGCCGCACTGCTCGTTTTCGAGCTCTATGCCGCGGTTGTGTTTGGCGACCCGTTCTTCCTTGCTTTCAAGTGGATCTATCACCTAGCGATATTGGCCACCGTGATGGCCCTAGTCTTTGTAGGGTTGTGGATCCGAAAACGCCTCGAGCGCCGCCGGGAAAATGCCGTGGGGCCGCCAGAATCAAGTTAAAGTCGCGCTTTCTTGGGCGACGCTGGAATTTTTTGCGCGCGCGCCGGTCTCAGCTCGGCAGTACAACAATCACATTACATTCGGGGTTTGTCATGAAGTCGATCTTGGCCTCACTCGTTCTCGCTGTTTTTGCACTTTCCTCGTTGGGCTACATGTCTGACGCCGACGCGAAGAAGCGTTTCGGCGGCGGTAAGTCTTCCGGCATGCAGCGCGAGTCCGTTCAGCGCGATCCCACGCCTCCTGCCGCGAAGCCCGCTGCCCCAGCTGCTGCGCCGCAAGCGGGCGCGCCCGCCGGCGCCCCTGCTGCCGCTGCCGCACCGGCCGCTGCATCGGGCATGAGCAAATGGGCTGGCCCCATCATGGGCTTGGCTGCCGGTGGTCTGCTCGCCGCATTGTTTATGGGCGGCGCGTTCGACGGCATTAAGTTCTTCGACATCCTCTTGATCATCGGCTTTGCCTTCGCCGCGTTCATGCTGTTCCGCATGTTCATGCGCAAAAAGGCTGAGCAATTGGCTGGCGCATCCGCTAACGGCGCACCGATGAACGCGCCAATGCAGTACAGCGGCAACACGCGCGATTACTCGGCTACCCCAGCCTCGGCCCCGGCGCCCACTCAGGCACCCGCCGCTAGCGGTGGTCGTATCGTCGCCCCAGAAATCGGTAGCGCCCTGTCGACCGCCAACGCCTCGCCCGAAGTGATCGAGCAAGCGACGGCCAGCCCACGTATCCCGGCTGACTTCGACGTGGCCCCGTTTGAGCGCAACTCCAAGGCGGCATTCATCCGCTTGCAAGCGGCTAACGACGCAAAAGACTTGAACGACATCCGCGACTTCACCACGCCAGAAATGTACGGCGAAATCGCCTTGCAGATCCAAGAGCGCGGCGACGCGACACAGAGAACGGAAGTGGTGTCCGTGAATGCCCGCGTGATTGAGGTTGTCATCGAAGCGCAGCGCGCGGTGGCCAGCGTTCGTTACACCGGCGTGATTCGCGAAGACAACGAGCCGGCTGAAGGCTTCGACGAGGTCTGGCACGTCGTGAAAGACCTGTCGCGCGAAGATTCGACTTGGAAGCTTGCAGGTATCCAACAACTTCAATGAACTGTCATTCCCGCCTGCGCGGGAATGACAAGTGGTTGTTTTGGCGGCGTCACGAATAAACGAGGTCCTCCGCGCTGGCGGCCAGCGCGCCGCTCGTCAGCGCCACTGCACCATGCGACCACGATGGTTAGCACCCTGGCAGTCTCAGTCGTTTTTCATCGCCTTTTCGCCTAACTGTCCGATAATGGCGGCGTGATCTCTTCCGCCGCCAACATCGCCGCCGCCCGGCTGTTCAACCGCGTCCTCGCCGACTACCCGCAAGCGCGGAGTCGTCTCGCGCAGCACGCGCACGCGGTTATCTGCGTTCACGTTGGACCCCTCGAATCATCGCTGCGGGTTACGCCCCAAGGTGGTGTGGAGCCGTTGGGGGAGAGTGGCGCTTCCGCGGAAGACACCAGCGTCACGCTGCACATCCCTTTGCGCGCGTTGCCCGCACTCCTCGCCAAAGAGCCCGACGCGACCAAGGAGGTGCGCTTTGAGGGGCGTGGCGACAACAGCAGCGAGCTCGCGCACACGCTCTCAACCATCGCGCAAAACGTCGAGTGGGATATCGAAGAAGATTTGAGTCAGCTGCTGGCAAGCGCCGGCTTGGGCCAGCAGTGGGCCGATATTGTTTCGCACCGCGCGGTTGGCACCGTCAAAAGCACACACGCGTGGCGTGTCGAAGCGCAGCAGCGCTTTGCCGAAAATCTGGCTGAGTACCTCACGCACGAGCGCAATGCATTTGCCACGCGCGAAGAGCTCGATGACATGACCCGCGATAACCAAACGCTGCGTGACGATGTTGCGCGGCTGGAAGCGCGACTTAACCTACTGCAATCAAAAGCCCCCACGACATGAAACGCGTTACGCTCACCCGCTTCCTCATTGACGAGCAATACAACCGCAGCGCGGTTCCCGCTGACCTGCGGTTGCTCATCGAAGTCGTGTCGCGCGCCATTAAGGCGATATCAATCAACGTCGGCAAGGGCGCGCTCGCGGGCATCCTTGGCGAGCACGCTGCCGCGGCCGGTGACGCAAGTGTCAACGTGCAGGGCGAAGCGCAGAAAAAACTCGATGTCATCGCCAATGAGATTTTGTTGGAAGCCAACGAGTGGGGCGGCCATCTCGCGGCCATGGCCTCAGAAGAAATGGAAGGCCCACACGCCATTCCGCACCGCTACCCGAAGGGCGAATATCTGTTGCTATTTGATCCGCTCGATGGTTCGTCGAACATCGACGTCAACGTCAGTGTCGGCACGATCTTCTCGGTATTGAAGTGCCCCGAGGGTGCGGAACCAAACAGGCAGCCCACCGAGAAAGATTTTCTGCAGCCGGGCAGCAAGCAGCTCTGCGCGGGTTTTGCCGTGTATGGCCCATCGACTTTGTTGGTGCTCACGCTCGGCAGCGGCGTGCACGCGTTCACACTCGACCGCGAGCTCGGTAGCTTCGTGCTCACGCATGAAAACATCCGCATTCCCGAAGACACCAAAGAGTTCGCCATCAATATGTCCAACATGCGCTTCTGGGAGCCACCCGTGAAGCGTTACGTGGAGGAAATGCTCGCGGGCAAAACCGGGCCCCTCGGCAAGGACTACAACATGCGTTGGATTGCGTCGATGGTTGCTGACGTGTTTCGTATCCTCACGCGCGGCGGCATCTTCATGTACCCGCGCGACAACAAAGATCCGAGCAAGCCTGGCCGACTGCGCTTGATGTACGAAGCCAACCCAATGGCGATGATTGTCGAGCAGGCGGGTGGTGCAGCAACGACGGGGCGAGAGCGCATTCTCGACGTGCAACCCACCGGCTTGCACCAGCGCGTCGCGGTGATTCTGGGTTCGAAGAACGAAGTCGATCGCGTGACCGGGTACCACAGTTAACTAGCAAACCCTAGTATCCACGCGCTTTCCCAGCCAAAAAAATGCCTGAAACACCGCTCCAATGCTGGACTTTGTATCTGCTGCAATGCGCGGATGGCGCTTACTACACCGGTATCACCACCGATTTTTTGCGCCGCTTCAACGAACACCTTGCTGGAGTCGGTGCCAAGTACACGCGCAGCAACCCGCCGGTGGCCGTGGTGGGCTTGTTGGAGTTTGACGATCGCGCCAGCGCATCGCGCGCCGAAGCAGCGGTGAAGAAACTGCCGCGCGCGGCGAAGCCCGCCTACTTCGCCTGATGCCGCCGTCGAGTAACCCCACGATCAAGACATTGCGGCGCTTTGCCGTCGCGCATTCGTTGGGCACGCCGACCACACTCAGTAAAGCGATTACACGCTTAGGCTTCGTGCAGGCCGATCCAATACGCGCTCCTGCGCGTGCGCAGGACCTCACGTTGCGGCACCGCGTGAAGGACTATCGCGCCGGCGACCTCGAAGCCAAGTACCACAAGCTCGGCATCGAAGAAGACTTCTTTATCAATCACGGCTTTGTGCCGCGTGCGGTGCATCAGCTGATGCACCCGCGTGTTTACAACAAGGGCCACGCCGCGCTGGTGAAAAAGCATGGCGCGAATGTGTTGGCGTTTGTGCGAGAGCGCGGTGTCGTGCATCCGCGCGAAGTGGATGCGCATTTCGCACACGGCAGTATGCAGAACGCTTGGGGTGGACGCTCAAGTGTGACCACGCAGTTGCTCGATGGCATGCACTATCGCGGCATGCTGCGTATCGCGGGCCGCGACAAAGGCATTCGTCTGTATGCGCTGCCGCTGGTCGCGCATCTTGATCGTACGGCAGCCGAAGCCGATGCCGCCATCGACCAACTGCTCGATGTACTCATCCAAAAATATGCGCCCATCCCGGCACCGAGCATCGGTGGTTTGTTGGGGCGCATCGTCCATGGTGTGCCGCAATGGCGTCTGCGCGTGCCGGCTGCGTTGAAGCGCGCTCGAGCGCGCATGGCGCAAACGGTAATTGATGGCGTGATCTGGTACTGGCCCGCGGACGCCGACCTCACTACCGAGCCACGCGATGAAGTACGCTTGCTTGCGCCGTTTGATCCGATCGTGTGGGATCGTCGGCGCTTCGAATTGTTTTGGGGATGGGCGTATCGCTTTGAGGCCTATACGCCCGCGACGAAACGCAAGCTGGGCTACTACGCGCTGCCGCTGCTTTGGCGCGATGAGGTCATCGGTTGGGCCAATGTATCGGTGGCGTCAGCGACGGACGATGCATTGCACATTCAAACAGGCTATGTTGCTGGTGCAGCACCACGTAGCGCTGCCTTCAAACGCGCGTTTGAAGAAGAGTGCGCGCGCTTCAATGCATTTTTGATGCCTGCGCAGTTGTCCAAAGTTAAGCGCAGCCGGTAAATCGTGTTTGCACACGTTGCGGGCCGCAACGTGCGTGATAGAGTCAATTTGCACTTGTGCGACGGCATAAAAGACAACAGCGATAGCAGCCGTCGCGCGAGTTAAGTACTTCGTCATTCAATCAGGGAGCTTTTCGCATGACGCTTAATCTCGGGCGCTTTGGGTGCATCCGCATCCTCGCGCCATTTTTGTCCGCAGCGGCAGGAAGTGTATTCGCGCTCGGACTGCCGCTCGTTTCTACAAGCGCGCTCGCGCAACAATCGACTAACCGCGTCGAAGGCCTTCGCGACAACACGCCGCGCCTGCACGCCATCACCGGCGCGCGCATCGTCATCGCACCCGGCCGCGTGATCGAACGCGGTACTTTGGTCATGAAGGACGGCCGCATCACGGCTGTGGGCGCCGATGTGCCCATACCGGCCGGTGCACGCGTGTGGAAGCTCGACGGGCGCAGCGTCTATGCAGGCTTTATCGACCTCGCAAGCGCGGTGGGTGTGCCCGCGAGCATGCGTCCCGCTGCGCCAGCGACACCGCCGTGGATGCGTCAAGCGGCGGGCATGGCAGCCAATGCACCATCGCCGACACCCGCTGCCGCAACCGTGCGCAACGCGATTGGTGCGCAAAACCGCAACGTACGCGCCGACGCCGACGTGGCCACGCAGCTCGATGTGCGCGCCGAAGACGCCAAGGCGTTGCGCGAGCAAGGCTTTACGACGGTGCTCGCAGTTCCTGCTGTGGGAGTATTCCGTGGCCAAAGCGCGTTGGTGCAATTGATCGACGGTGTTGATGCGCGCGCGCAGGTGTTGCAGCCGCGTGTGGCGCAGCACATGGGTTTCGACTTTGAGCGCGGCTTTGGTCCGAATGCGACGTATCCAAACTCAATGATGGGTGCGATCGCGTTGGCGCGGCAGTCGCTCTACGACGCGCGCTGGTACGCCAACGCTGGCAAGTCAGGCGAGCGTGCCGAGACCAACGCCGCGCTTGAAGCGCTGCAAGCCGCAATCAGCGGTAAGCAAAGCGTGGTGGTGCACGCGGAGAGCGAGCAAGACTATCAACGCGTCGCGCGCATTCGTGACGAGTTCGGCCTGCGCGTCACTCTGCTTGGGAATGGCTACGAATATCGTCGCGCCGCGCAGCTCAAGCAGCTGGGCATGCCCGTCATCGTGCCGCTGAACTTCCCGCAGGCGCCTGAAGTTGAGAATCCCGACACCGCCATCGATGTTGCGCTCGAAACGCTGCAACACTGGGAGCAGGCACCGTCCAACCCCGCGTATCTCGAACGCGCAGGTGTGACGTTTGCGCTCTCAACCGTCGGCATGCGCGACACCAAAGAATGGTTGCCGCAACTGCGCCAAGCGGTGAAGCGTGGACTATCCGCTGATACCGCGTTGGCCGCCGTGACCACGACGCCGGCGCGCTGGCTCGGAAATGCGCAGCTCGGCACACTTGAAATTGGCAAGCTTGCTAACGTCACCGTTGCCAGCGCAGACCTGTTCACGAACGACACCGCAGAAGTCGAGGTGACCTTTGTTGAGGGCAAACCACACGTTGCCGAGGCGTACCAACGCTTCGACGCACGTGGCACGTGGAAGGTCAGCATCACGGGTGCCACCGACATCGCGCGCGAGTGGAAAGTCGCTGGTACGCGCGCCAGACCCACGCTCACTATCGACGGGCAGAGTTGCGAAATCGCTGTGCGTGCGCGCCAAGTCATCGCCAGCCTGCCGTGTCGACGTGTGTCCGCCCCTGGTGCCGCCGCTGGAGCCGCCCCTGCTGCGGACGCTGCCGCTAGCGCAGAGCGGCCCGCGCAAGCGGAGCGTCAAACGTTTATCGCCGAAGCTGTTGGCGAGGGTAACAATCAACTGCGCGGCACCATGCAAACGGCAAGTGGCGCCAACATCACGTGGACCGCAACGCGCGTGGCGCCTTACACGGAGACGACAGCGCGACCACGCACCGAAGAAGCACCAGCAGCATTGCCAACAACATATCCGTACGGCGCGTACGGCGTATCGGCTAGTAGCCTGCCGCGGCCCGCGTCGGTGTTGATCAAGAACGCCACCATCTGGACGGGCGGCGCAGCCGGACGCATGGCCCGCGCCGATATGTTGGTACGCGACGGCAAGATTGCTGCGCTGGGTAGCAACCTCAATGCACCTGCAGATGCATTGGTCATCGATGCGGCGGGCAAGCACGTCACGCCCGGCATCATCGACGCGCACTCGCACACCGCCGTGATTGGTGGCGTGAACGAATCCACCAGTTCGATCACCGCAGAAGTTCGCATCGGCGACGTGATCGACGCGACCGACATCAACATCTATCGCCAACTCGCTGGCGGCGTCACCGCGGTGAATGTGCTGCATGGTTCCGCCAACACCATCGGCGGACAAAACCAAGTGCTGAAGTTTCGCTGGGGCAGCGAGGCAGAGGGTTTGAAGTTAGCTGGGGCAATGCCGGGCATCAAGTTCGCCTTGGGCGAAAACGTCAAGCAATCGAATTGGCAAGGCGAGAGCGGGACGCGCTACCCGCAGACACGCATGGGCGTCGAGCAAATTCTGCGCGACGGCTTCAGCGCGGCGCGCCAATACCAGAAGCGTTGGCAAGAGCATCGCGCCAACCCGAAGGCCGTGCCGGAGCCACGACGCGATTTGCAGCTTGATACGCTCGTCGAGATCTTGGAAAAGAAACGCGTGGTGCACATCCACTCGTACCGCGCCGACGAAATCCTGATGTTCGTGCGCGTTGCACAAGAGTACGGCTTCACAGTCGCGACCTTCCAACACGTGCTCGAAGGCTACAAGGTTGCAGACGCCATGGCGGCGATCAATGCGGGCGGCTCGACATTCTCCGATTGGTGGGCGTACAAGATGGAGGTTTATGACGCCATCCCAACCAACGCCGCGCTGATGCAGCAAGCCGGTGTACTCACCACGCTCAACTCCGATAGCAACGAGTTGGCGCGACGCCTCAACACCGAAGCCGCGAAGGTTGTTCGCTACGGCGGCGCGCGCGGCGTCAGCGAGGAGGATGCGCTGAAGATGGTGACCACCAACGCCGCGAAGCAATTGCGCATCGATGATCGCACTGGCTCGCTTGAGGTTGGCAAGGATGCGGACTTCGTCATCTGGAGCGCCTCGCCGCTTTCGACCGGTGTGCGTGCCGAGCAAACTTGGATCGAGGGGCGTCGTTACTTCGATGTGCAAACAGATAGAGAGTTACGCGCCCAAGCGGCCGCCGAGCGCCAACGCTTGCTCGCTAAAGCACTGCCTGCGCGCATGGCGCGGCTCGTGGGGCCGCCCGGATCGGGCGCGGGTGCCGGCGGTGGCGCGGGCATGGGTGGTCGCCCGCCTAGCGAGGGTGAGTTTTCGTTCGTGCGCGATACGCTGGAATACATGGCGATGCAGCGTTGGTTGCACGAAGCGAAACAAACACGGCATAGCTATTGGGATGGTGGGGCATGGCATGAGTGTACGGAGGACGCGAAATGAACCTTAATCAATTTCTCGGTTGCTTTGTTCGTCAACGTGCTACTTCCCCCTTTCCTAAAGGGGGAAGGGGGGGGATTTCTTGGTGTCGTGCGTATTTGATATCACTCGCGTGTGCGGCCGGCGTGGCCCACGCCACCCCCAACGTGCCGCCTCCTCCTCAATCGAAGCCGCTGCTGGTCACCGGCGCAACGTTGCACACCATTAGCGGCGAGTCGATTCCAAATGGCCGCATGCTCGTCGACAAAGGCCGCATCGTCGCTATCGGCAGCGCGGCCGCTGTACCCGATTTGCCAGGCGCAACCGTGCTCTCGCTGCCGGGCAAGCATGTGTATCCGGGCTTCATCGCGGCCAACACGACCCTCGGTCTGGTTGAAGTGCAAGCGGTACGCGCCACGGTGGATACCGCCGAGACCGGCGCGCTCAATCCAAACGCTCGTGCGTTGGTGGCGGTGAATGCTGATAGTGAACTCATTCCCGTCACGCGCGCTAATGGGGTGTTGGTGGCCTTGGCCGCGCCGCGCCCCAGCGCTTCCACGTTGGTTGCGGGTACGTCTGCCTTGATTCAACTCGACGGCTGGAACTGGGAAGAAATGGGCGTGATGCCCGAAGTCGGCTTGCATGTCAGCCTGCCGTCGATGCGCACGGCCACCTCTGCGAGCGTGTTTGCTCAAGCGGCGACGATCAGCGGCTCTGCGCGCGAAGAGATGGAGCGACTGATCAACCAGCGCTTGCGCACGCTCGAAGATGCGTTTGAGTCTGCGCGTGCTTACGACCAAACGCGCCGCGCGGACCCTGCGACGCCGGTCGATGCGCGCTGGGAAGCGATGCGTGCTGTGTTCCGCCAAGCGGCGCCACGCCCTGTGTTCGTCTATGCAGATGAGCTGCCGCAGATTCGCTACGCGCTGGCCTTTGCCGAGCGCTTCAATCTGCGCTTGGTCATCGTTGGCGGCCAGGACGCGTGGCGCATCGCGCCATTACTCGCCGAGCGGAAGGTGCCGGTGATTATCGGCGGCGTGCACAAGTTGCCGCTTCGGCGCGGTGAGGACTTTGATGCGCCGTTCCGTCTTGCGGCTCGCTTGAAGGATGCCGGCGTGCCGTTTGCGATCGCGCGCGGTGGCTCAACCTTTGACGCCGCCATGGAGCGCAGCTTGCCGTTTGAGGCGGCCACCGCGATGGCGCACGGGCTCGCACGCGACGAGGCGCTAAAGGCCATCACGCTCTATCCTGCGCAGATTCTCGGCGCCGCGGAGATGCTTGGTTCGCTGGAGCGCGGCAAGCACGCGACGTTCTTTGTCAGCGATGGCGATCCGCTCGACATCCGCACCAACGTCGAACGCATCTTCATCCAAGGGCGAGAGATTCCGTTGGAAGACAAGCAGACACGTCTGACAAAGAAGTACGAAGAGAAGTATCGTCAGTTGGGCGCCGGGAAGCGGTAACAGCAATCATGATCCTCATCGTCTGGGCACATCCCTATCCGCAGCACTCGCGCGCCAATCGCGCGTTGTTGGAAGCGGTGCGGGTGTTGCCTGACGTTGAGGTGCGCTCGCTCTACGACCTTTACCCGGACTTCGACATTGATATCGAAGCCGAGCAAGAGGCGCTGTCGCGTGCGTCATTGGTCGTGTGGATGCACCCGATGTATTGGTATAGCGTGCCGGGCATGCTCAAGCACTGGTTTGATGTGGTGCTCGCGCGTGGCTGGGCCTACCCCGATCGTCACGGTGGTGGTGGTACGGCGCTGCACGGGAAATCGTGTTTGTGGGTGACCACCACGGGCGGCACTGAGGAAGCATTCACCGCAGAAGGCCGTCACGGCCACTCGTTCGAAACGTTCGTCACCCCGATCGAACAGACTGCGCGTTTTTGCGGCATGCAGTGGCTGCCGCCGATGAGTTTGCATGGTGCACACCTTGTTGACGATGCAGCGATTGCGCTGGTGCGTGATGACCTCGTAGCGCGGTTGAAGAGCTGGAGCCAAAACGGAAAGCAATCACATGCTGAGTGATGTGTTGATCTTCTTGGTGGCGGCGGTGGTATTTGTGCCGCTGGCGCAGCGCCTCAAGCTCGGCGCGGTGCTGGGATACCTTATCGCGGGCGTGGTGATCGGCCCGTTTGTGCTCGGTTTGGTGAGCAACGTCGATTCGATTCGGCAGATCTCTGATCTTGGTGTGGTCTTGATGCTGTTCGTGATTGGCTTGGAACTCGAGCCCAAGCGCCTTGCTGAAATGCGCAAGACGGTTTTTTCAGCGGGCAGCTTTCAGGTGGCGTTTTCGGGTGCGGCGCTCGGTGGCGGCTTGTTGTTGTTTGGTTTGGATGTGAAGGCTGCACTCATCGGCGGTTTTGCGCTGGCGCTCTCATCAACCGCGATTGCCGTGGCGATGATGACCGAGCGTAACTTGCTGCCCACCCCTTCGGGGCAGATGGCTTTCGGCATATCGCTGTTTCAGGATTTGGCAGCGATTCCGCTGCTGACGGTTATCCCGCTGATCGGTGTGGCAGCGGTGGCGGCGTCGAGTGGTGGTGCGCACGCCGCGCACGCGACAGGCTGGTTGGCCGTTGCTGAAGCCGTGGGCGCAATCGTAAGCGTGGTGTTGCTGGGTCTCTACGCCATGCGGCCGTTGTTGCGGCTCATCGCGGCGACAGGATTACGCGAGGTGTTTACTGCGTTTGCCTTGTTGATCGTGCTGGGCATCGCGCAATTGATGAGCTTCGTGGGTCTGTCGGCAGGGCTGGGTGCGTTCATCGCGGGTGTGTTGCTGGCAAGCTCTGAATACCGCCACGCGTTGGAAACCGATATTGAGCCTTTCAAGGGATTGCTGCTCGGTTTGTTCTTTGTTTCGGTGGGTATGGCCGGCGACTTCGGCTTGCTGCAAACCCATCCGGCAACAATCGCTGCGCTGCTGCTGGGCTTTATGGTGCTCAAGCTGACGACCTTGTGGGTGGTCGCACGTTTGTTCGGCGTTAATCTTCGCGAGCGTTGGTTGTTTTCTATTCTGATCACGCAGGGCAGCGAGTTTGCGTTTGTGTTGTTTTTGGTGGCGCGGGATGCGAGTGTGCTCACCCAAGAATGGGCCGCGTTGCTGACGATGACCGTGGCGCTGTCGATGGCGGTGACGCCGCTGCTCTTGGTGGCCTACGAGTGGTGGGCAGCGCGGCGCGAATGTGCCGCCGACCAGCGACCCGCAGATGCAATCGACGAAAAAGAAGCGCGCGTCATCATCGCGGGGTTTGGTCGCTTTGGCCAAATCATCGGACGCTTGTTGTTTGCTAACGGCATTAACGCCGTGGTGCTCGATCACGACCCGGACCAAATCGAGTTGCTGCGCCGCTTTGGTTACAAGGTGTTTTATGGTGACGCGACGCGCCTCGATTTGCTGCATGCCGCCGGTGCGGATCGCGCGACCTTGCTCATCAATGCGATTGACGATGTCGAGGATTCGTTAATGCTGACCGACCTCGTCAACGAAAACTTTCCGCATCTGAAAATGATCGCCCGAGCTCGTAACGTTCGGCATTACGTTGAACTACGCAAACGCGGTGTCCGTTTGGTCGAGCGCGAGTTGTTCGAGTCGTCCGTACGTGCCGGTCGTCATGCGCTGGAAGCAATGGGCTTCGATCGCTTCCGTGCGCGTGAACTAGCGGATACGTTCCGTCGCCACAACATCCGCGTCACGGAGGCTGCCGTGCCTTTGTTTGGTGACGACGACAAGTTGGTCTCTGCTGCAAAAGCCGGGCGCGACGAGTTGGCCGAACAAATGGCGCGCGACCGCGCGCGTTTCGATGCGGAACACGAGGCCGAAAGCCAGCGCGGCTGGCATTGAGCGATTGGTGTGTAAGGCGCGCGCGACTGAGGCGACCAATCACTCAACGGCCAGATGCGTTCGTTCGCGCCCCCGCCGTGCCCGATCGATTTCAGGAGCCGAGAATGGTCCACATCAAAACTCACCTCACCATACTTGCCGCCGTTGCGCTGCTGGCGCTCTTGTTCGCGGGTCGTATTGTCAGCGCCCAAGACGCATCCGCCGAAAAGCCGGTCGCCATCCGTGGCTACGACCCCGTTGCTTTCTTCAAGGAAGGCAAGCCACACGAGGGGGATCGCACCTGGCAAGCGAAGCACGAGGGCGAAACCTATTTGTTCTCGTCACAAGCGAATCGCGACGCGTTTGTCGCTGAGCCTAGCCGCTACGCGCCGCAATACGCGGGCTACTGCGCCTACGGTGCGACGCGTGGTTACAAGGCAGCGGTTGATCCGGCGGCATTCAAAATTGTCGACGGCAAGCTCTACCTAAACTACAGCGCCAAGGTGCAAGGGCTGTGGGAGAAGGACATTCCGGGATTCATCAAGATGGCTGATGAAAAGTGGCCGGAGACCGCCAAAACCACCAAAGTGATTAAGTAAACCCTCGCATTGGCGGGCATTTTCAGGCATTTTTTTCTCAAAACGCCCGTGGATACTAGAGTTTGATGTCCGGGCCTCAGCGCGTGCCGAGCACGTCCTTGGCAAACCAGTTGTCGAGCATTTGCTTTTCATAGCGCAGCGGTTCACCGGCGGGATAGCGATTAAAGCTCTGCATGTAGTTCATGTCCGCGACGCGCGCTTCACCGCTCTTAACGACCTTGCCGGCCGCCTCGATGCGGTAGCGAAACGCAATCACCGGCCAATCGGCCATGCCGCGCAGTACGCGCACGTCCTGACCGTTGAGCCGCGCG
The DNA here is from genome assembly GCA_021300055.1 of Nitrosomonadaceae bacterium. Taxonomy (GTDB): domain Bacteria; phylum Pseudomonadota; class Gammaproteobacteria; order Burkholderiales; family Usitatibacteraceae; genus UKL13-2. The sequence continues at coordinate 15,929 of JAJTHU010000002.1, forward strand.
GGGTCCATGCGGCCGGCGAGATCAACGTCGGTGACATCAACGACGAGGGTTTGGCCCGTGGGCAGCTTTTTGGCGAGCTTGTCGAAGTGCTCGCGTAGCGTGTTGAGCGTGCTGTCGCGATCCTTGATGACGAACGGCACGTCTGCGTACTTGTCCGGCTCGATGAAGTTCACCTGGGCCTGTGCCCAGACCGGTGCGGATATCCCAAGCGCGACGAACAAAAAGAGTGCGCGTGTACCGGACCGTGATTGAAGAAAAGAGGATTGGTGCATGGCAGTTCCTTTCGACTCAAACGCCTAGCCGCAGCAAGCGGCGGCCGGCTCATTGATGATACGCGCGAGCAGGCATTTTGGTTGTCATGGCGGCGCGGACTAGGCAGCCGCCGGTCCAATCAAATCCCACGCGTTACCGTATAGATCGGCAAACACCGCGACCGTTCCGTACGGCTGGGTCACCGGCTCACGCAGCCAACGCACGCCGCGCGCCGAATACGCCTTGTAGTCGCCCCAGAAGTCGTCGGTGTGCAAAAACAAGAACACGCGACCACCGCTTTGATTGCCAATGCTGGCGAATTCGTCTTCATCGACGGCGCGCGCCAACAGCAACGCGGTTTCTTGGGCGCCCGGCGGACGTACGCGCACCCAGCGCTTACCTAGCTTGCCGGGTTCATCGAGTGGTGTGTCCTCTAGCAGCTCGAAGCCAAGCACTTGGGTGTACCAAGCGATGGCTTCGTCGTAATCGCGCACTAAGAGCGCGAGTGCTGCAACATGCTGGGCCAATGCCTAGCCTTGCTTGAGTAGGCGTGCGGCGTCGCGCGCGAAATACGTCAGGATGCCATCCGCCCCGGCGCGCTTGAAGCCGAGTAGCGATTCCATCATGACCTTGTCGTGATCGAGCCAGCCATTGGCCGCCGCGGCCTTGAGCATCGCGTATTCGCCCGAGACTTGGTACACAAACGTCGGTGCGGCGAAAGCATCCTTGGCGCGGCGCACGATGTCCAAATAGGGCTGCCCCGGCTTCACCATGACCATGTCCGCGCCTTCAGCGAGGTCGAGCGCGATTTCGCGCAGCGCTTCGTCGCTGTTGCCCGGGTCCATTTGGTAATTCTTTTTGTCTGACTTGCCGAGATTGCCGGCTGAGCCCACCGCATCGCGGAAGGGGCCGTAGTAGGCACTCGCATATTTGGCCGCGTACGCCATGATGCACGTGTGGATGTGCCCAGCGGTATCGAGTGCGCTCCGAATCGCGCCGATGCGGCCATCCATCATGTCCGAAGGCGCGACGATATCGACGCCAGCGGCAGCTTGCATCACCGCCTGCTTCTGAAGCACGGCGAGCGTGACGTCATTGAGGATGTAGCCTTCTGAATCGATCACGCCATCCTGCCCGTGCGTGGTGTAGGGGTCGAGGGCGACATCAGTGATGACGCCAAGCTCAGGAAAGCGGCGTTTGATTTCGCGCACCACGTGCGGCACGAGGCCCTCTGGGTTGTGCGCTTCCTCACCTCCTGGCGTTTTGCGGGCTTGATCGATCACGGGGAACAACGCGAGCGCCGGAATGCCTAAGTTCAGCAACTCTTCACAGACCGGTAGCAGCAGATCGAGCGAAAGCCGCTCAACCCCCGGCATCGATGCGACCGCCTCGCGGCGTCCTGTGCCCTCTAAAACGAACACGGGGTAGATGAAATCGTGGCTGGTCAGCGAGGATTCGCGCACCATGTCGCGTAGAAAAGCGGTGCGTCTCAGACGACGCATGCGGCGCGCCGGAAACGCGCCAAAGTCCATAGAACTCATAGTGTTATTGCGGATGATTTTTTGGATAAATCTGGTTGAACTTTTGCAGCGCTCACCCATCTATGCTTGTGAAGCGCTTGCGCTTCCCCGCTTCTCCTCCCTGAGCGGGGCCTTTCTTCAAAGAGAAGGCTTGCGGGGCATAGGTTAACCCCTTTTTCCTATGCCCCTTTTTCTTTTGTGTTGAGCGCGCAGGCTGCGCTTGGTACGTCGGCGGCGCGCATCAGCCTAGTGACGCTAGGCTTGCACGCCGAGCATCTCGGCGATGCGCGCGGTTGCCTCGTCAACGCCGCTTTTTTGCAGCGACGAGAAGACCTGTGCCGTCGCATTGCGCTGCTTGAGTTTAAGTTGATCGCGCACGAGCTTCAGTGTCTTCATTTGTTCATTGCGCGAAAGCTTGTCGGCCTTGGTCAGCAGGCAGTGCACGGGCTTGCCGGTTGGCGCATACCAATCTAGCAAGCGCTCGTCACCGGGCTTAAGCGGGTGGCGCGCATCCATGATGAGCACCAAGCCTTTTAGCGCTTCGCGCCCCGACACGTACGCGGCTAACGTCTCTTCCCAATGGGCTTTGACGGCGGGGGGCACCTTGGCATATCCATAGCCTGGCAAATCGACTAGCGCATAGCCCGGGCCGAGCGAGAAAAAGTTAATTAGCTGCGTTCGCCCCGGTGTTTTGGACACAAACGCTAGGCGGTTGTGGTTGGCGAGCGTGTTGATCGCTGAGGATTTTCCGGCGTTGGAGCGGCCGACAAAAGCGATCTCCGCACCGATATCGGGGGGCAATTGCGCCAAATCGTGGGCGCTGGCGGTATAGGTAACGTTGGCAAACAGCTTCAAGCGAGGATCCGTCCGGTGCAATGCGCGTTGGCGCGGGGTGGGTGATGCGATAAAATGGCGGACTTACATGTACATCCGCGCCAATTGCGCGGCTGGCGCTCTCCGGGACCAGTATGAGGACCAAGATGAAGCAAAAACCGTTTGGCTTGATTGCCGCCATTATCCTCGCTGTCGGCGTGTCTGGCGGCGCGTTCGCGGCAGATGCACCTGCCAAAGCCGAAAAGAAGGCCGAACCTACGCATGCGGAACGCATGGAACGCGGCAAACAAATCGCTTCAGCGGTTTGCTTGGCCTGCCACGGTCTCGACGGGTACAGCCCGATTTCGGCAAACCCTAACATCGCCGGTATGCCGCCCGACTACATCGCCAAGCAGTTGGAGCTCTATAAGACCGGCAAGCGTGTGAACCCGATCATGCAAGGCATGGCCGCTAATCTCTCGCCTGAGGACATGAAGGCGCTGGGCACCTACTACTTCGCGCAGCGCGGTAAATCGCAAGCCGTAGCCCGCGACAAGAAGCTCGCCGAGCGCGGCCAATTGATTTATCGCATGGGCATCGCCGAAACCAAAGTGCCCGCGTGTGCAAGCTGCCATGGCGCGACCGGTGCAGGCATTCCGTCGCAGTATCCCAAGCTTGCTGGACAGTGGCCGGAATACACGCTCCACGAACTGCGGGCTTATGCAAGCGGTGAGCGCGCGCATCCAATGATGAACACGATCGCCAAGCGCATGAAGGCAGAAGACTTGGTCGCTGTGTCTGAGTACATCGCCGGGATGCGTACCCGCTAGGCGGAGATTGCGCACTTAGCCTGTGTAGCCCACCAATAAAAAAGCCGCGCAGTGCGCGGCTTTTTTATTGGGTCAATCAATTGCTTACGGTCGCGGCGTCAGACCTCAATGCCTGCGTTATTTGTCTGAGCGCTGGCGCGTCGAATGCGCTCAGTTGCCGCATCGATTAGCGCGTCGCGCGAGGTTGCGTCAGCCGGAAATAGTGCGCCCCCGAGCGCGAGGCGTGATGCGTGCTCCGGCAACAGCGCACGCGCGAGCTTTTCGGCAATGCGTTTCGCGGTCTCGCGGTCCGAGACTTGCGGGATGACGATGGCCATATGCGCATCGTCGATGCGCGCCAAGAAATCGCTTTCGCGTAACGTCCGCGTCAAACAAGATGCAGCCGCCGCCGCATCGCGTACACCGACCATACGCAGCAGTAAGAGCCCGAAGCCACCCAAGGCGCGCTCGTCAGCGGCGTTGGCGAAGCGCGCATCTAAATGCGCCATCAACTCGGCCTCGTTACCAATGGCGATGTTTGGGGGTCGCGTCATCTTGAAAGTAGTGATCGCTCGTGGTGCGTTAAACCAGTGTGGCAAACACCTCTGACGCCCGTTGCGCGGTAGCGTCGATGTCGGCGGCAGTATGCGCTTTTGAGACGAAGCCGGCTTCAAACGCCGATGGCGCGAGATACACGCCTTTGGCCAACATACCGTGGAAAAACCGATTGAATCGATCGCGGTCGGATTGCATGACCTCCGCGTAGTTTGTCGGCAAGTTCGCTGAGAAATAAACGCCGAACATGCCGCCTAAGCTTGCAGCACTAAACGCGCAACCTGCGGCAGCCGCGGCCGCGCTGAGCTTCTCGCAAAGCGCGGTGGTCGTCGCGCTGAGTTCTTCGTAGAACCCTGGTTGCTGAATGAGTGCAAGCGTCTTGAGGCCCGCCGCAACCGCCACGGGGTTACCCGAGAGCGTTCCGGCTTGGTAGACCGCGCCGATCGGCGCCATGTTGGCCATGATGTCGCGCTTGCCACCAAATGCGCCCACTGGCATGCCACCACCGATCACCTTGCCTAAGGTGGTGAGGTCTGGCGTGATACCGAAGTGCGCTTGTGCGCCGCCCAGGCCCACGCGGAAACCCGTCATGACCTCATCAAAAATTAGTAGCGCGCCATGTGTGGTACAGAGCTCGCGCAGCCGATGCATGTATGCGTGCGACGGCTTGACGAAATTCATGTTGCCTGCGATCGGCTCAATGATGACGCAGGCCAGCTCTTTGCCGATGGCCGTAAAGGTGGCTTCGAGCGCGGCGAGATCGTGATACGCGATGACCACCGTGTCCGCCGCAACTTCCGGCGGCACGCCGGCTGAACTTGGGTTCCCGAAGGTCAGTGCGCCCGACCCCGCTTTCACCAGCAGCGAGTCAGCGTGGCCGTGATAACAACCCTCGAATTTGAGTAATTTTTTGCGACCCGTTGCGCCGCGCGCAAGCCGGATGGCACTCATGGTTGCCTCGGTGCCGGAGCTGACGAGGCGCACTTGCTCAATCGACGGCACGAGGGCACAAATTTGCTCGGCCATTGCGTACTCAGCCGCCGTGGGTGCGCCGAAGCTTAAACCATTTACCGCCGCGCGCTGCACCGCCGTGACAACGTCGGGATGCGCATGCCCGAGAATCGCAGGACCCCACGAGCCCACGTAGTCGATATAGCGGTTGCCATCGACATCCCACAAGTAAGCGCCGGCGCCTTTCTCGAAAAAAATGGGCGTGCCACCGACAGCGCGAAACGCGCGCACGGGTGAATTCACGCCGCCGGGGATCAGGCGCTGCGACTGGTTAAAAAGGTCTTTGCTTTTGTCGAACATATGGGGTCGATGGTTGCGGGGTAATGGTGAATGCGAGTAAAAAAGTCAGGAATGGCTGGCAATAACGAAGCGTGTTGCTTACGAGGACGTGGTTACAGCTTTCGCGGGTTGGTCGGCGAATAATCGATGAAATACCCGCGCCCGCGACACCACGCCTGCGGTGTCTGCGGCATTCGAATTCGGGGGTGCAAACAAATCGCTGATCACTGCGATTGCGCTGGCACCCGCCTCAACCAACGTAGAGGCATTATCGCGGGTGATGCCGCCGATGGCGACGGCAGGCATGGCTCGGCGATCACGCGCTTGGCGCAGCAAGCCCAGATCGGCTCGTACCGCATGCGGCTTGGTCGACGAAGCAAAAAAGCTGCCGAACGCCACGTAATCCGCGCCTGCGGCATGCGCCATTTCCGCGCGCTCGAAATTGTCGTAGCAAGAAATGCCGACCAAAAACGCTTCGGCCGCCGCCGCATGCGATTTGGCTTGCTTGATCTGCGCACGTAGCGCCGTGACCTCGTAGGGCGCGTCATCTCGTCCCCAGTGCACGCCGTGGGCGCCGCATGCCAAGGCCAGCTCGAGATCATCGTTGACGATAACGCACGCATCGTGCGGCGCGGCGAGTGCCACGATCTGGCGAGCCTCGGCCTCAAGAGAGGTGCGATCGGTGCCCTTGCGTCGGATCTGAAGTAAGCGCAAACCATCGGCAAATAGCGCGTCTAGCAAGGGAAACAGAGTTGGAGCGGGAAGATCGTCGGGCGTGATCGCGTACAACCCGCGCACGACGTCGCGGTCAGCGCGACCGGCTTTGTTGTGCATCACTGTAAGCGCGTGACCGGTGCGCCCATGATCGGCGGCACATCCGCGTCGGCGTCGCGCGTCGCATCCGACGACTCATCCGCGGGGTCTGCCTCATCGCGCGCCCAGAACATTCGATCGGGGATGAATTGACCCATGCCCGGACGGAACCCAGCCTGCAGCGTGTGCCACGTGTAGTCCTGCGCCTCACGCGCGGCTTCTTCAATATCGAATCCACGAGCGATGGTCGCGGCCAGCGCAGAGGCCAAGGTGCAGCCTGAACCGTGGTAACTCGCCGGCAGGCGCGTCCAACGATCTGCTCGGATCAGGCCGCGGTCGCCGTACAAGTTGTTGACAACGTCAAGCGTGGAATCGTGCGTGCCTGTGACTAAGATGTACTCTGCGCCCATGTCGAGCAGGCGCCGCGCTAGTCGCTCTTGCGAGACACGCGCCTCCTCTTCCTCACCCACAAGACGCAAGAGTTCGGGCGTGTTGGGCGTAATCACGGTCGTCTGCGGAATGAGCATTTCACGGATTGCCTCAAGCGCCTCTTCGCCCGCGAACTCGTCACCGCGCGCGGAGGCGATGACCGGGTCGAGTACAAGCGGAATTTCTGGGTAATCAGAAACGATTTCCGCAATGACGGCGATGTTTTCGACGCTACCCATCACGCCGAGTTTGAACGCAGCAATGGGCACGTCTTCAAGGATGGCGCGCGCTTGATCGGCGACCCAGTCCGAGTCGATCGACTGAATGCCCTCAACGCCGCGAGTGTCCTGGATGGTGATGGCGGTAACGACCGATAGTGGGTGGCAGCCCATGCTGGCGAGGGTGAGCAGATCAGCCTGCAAACCTGCGCCGCCCGACGGGTCGGTCGCAGAGAAAACCAGTACGGCGGGCGGTGATTTTGGTGCGTCGGACATGGTTACCGTCACAAATAGAGAGAACCGGCGAGATTCGTTGCGCACATGCTGCAAAAACCATTGCGAACCTGCGCTGCGCAGGGGAGAAAAGCCAGCATTTGGGTAAACTTCATGGGTTTTGCGCTGCCTGCCTTCACCTGCCATCTAGCCTAGAAATCCAATGGTTGATGGCAAGGCAGCGTAGCGTAAATGCAAGCGGGCAGAAGTGTTGTCAACCGGCGATGCGTAGCGGCTTCACGCTAACACAAACCGCCAACGAATTGTCGCAAGAAAGAATTGATGAGCGCGTCAAAAACTTGGATGTGTCTGGTCTGCGGTTGGGTGTACGATGAGGCCAAAGGCTGGCCGGAGGATGGCATTGCGCCCGGCACAGCGTGGGCGGATGTGCCCGTCGGCTGGGCGTGCCCAGAGTGCGGCGCCCGCAAAGAAGATTTTGAAATGGTTGAGATCTGATGCAGTGCAGCGCGGCCGTAAAGGTTCGAATTAAGGTTCGGATAAAGGTACGGACAGTCAGGCACAGGCAGGCGCAGGCACGGTAAACTCATTCGAACGAAACTGTGCCCCATGTAGGGTACACATTGGGCACTAAGCGCGACGAGGCATTTTTCACGGCGCGTGTCATCGAACCAAGCCAGCGCAGCAGGCGCTCCGGAACAGACCAACACTCACGAACCTCGACGCAAAGGTACGCACTTGCCTGAAGCTAAATCGCTTACCGGAACCCGCGTCATGGTGATCGATGATTCGAACACCATTCGCCGGAGTGCGGAGATTTTCCTGATGCAAGCAGGGTGCCAGGTCATTCTTGCTGAGAATGGTTTTGATGCGCTTGCCAAGATTGCCGATCATCAGCCCGACGTCATCTTCGTCGACATCATGATGCCGCGCCTCGATGGTTATCAGACTTGCGCGCTGATCAAGAAGAACGGCCGGCACAAAGCAACGCCCGTGATCATGCTGTCCTCTAAAGACAGCCTTTTCGATCGCGCGCGAGGCCGAATGGTGGGCTCAGACGAATATCTCACCAAACCATTTTCGAAAGACAGTCTGCTCAAGGCCGTTGAGGCGCACCTTGCTAACGCCTCACAGCAGCAGAGCGCTGCCTGAAGTTCATTCGCCAACGCGAGCCAGATTAGAAACGAAGTCACCAAAAACTACTCGCCCGATTAATCACCGAGAAATACTGGAGCACTGTTATGCCGGTCAAAAAAATATTGGTAGTCGACGATTCCCCCACCGAACGCACATTTATGGAGGGCATCCTCGTTAAAGGTGGCTACACCGTCCTGCACGCTGCGAGCGGCGAAGAGGGTGTCGAGAAAGCCAAATCCGAGCAACCCGATTTAGTGTTGATGGACGTTGTTATGCCAGGGCTGAATGGCTTTCAGGCGACGCGCGCCATCACGAAAGACGAAACAACCAAACATATTCCTGTCTTTATCTGCACCACCAAAGACCAAGAAACCGACAAGATTTGGGGAATGCGTCAGGGAGCGAAGGACTACATTGTAAAGCCGGTGACTGCCGCTGATTTGATCGCCAAGATCAAAGCACTCGGCTAGTCGCGCCGCCCAAGCGATCCAATGGCGCGAAAATCCAGCCTACGGGAATTTCAACGCAGCGTTGCCGAACGTCTGCGCGATCCCTCGCGCCTGCGCGCGTTTGCGTCGAAGCTTGGGTTTCAGGTCGGAGACGAGAGCTGGATTGTGAACCTCGCGGACGTCGCAGAAGTGATTCCGGTGCCCGCTTTCGTTCCCGTGCCGCAAACGCGCCCTTGGTTCTGTGGTGTGGCGAACGTTCGCGGGAAGCTTTTTTCGGTGGTCGACTTTGCGGGCTTCCAAGGGCGTGCGCCGCTCAGTACCGGCGCCGAGCGTCGGGTGATTCTCCTTAACGAGCGTTTGCTAGAAGCCTCCGGGATTTTGGTCGGACGCATGATGGGATTGCGTAATCCGGAGTCGTTTACGCAAGAGCAGGCAACCGATCCCGCACGACCTTGGATCAAGGCGCAATACCGAGATGATGTTGGCGGTCTTTGGCGAGAACTTGACGTCGGCACATTGGCCAAGTTGCCGCAGTTTCTCCAAGTATCGGCGTTCGACGTTACGAAATCTTAAGCGACCCATTTAGCAGGGCGCCAATCGAACTGCGCCGCGAAGCAGTCACTACGGAGTCAGAATCATGGCATTCAAACTACCATCATTTTCCAAAGGCAAGTCGGCGAAAGCGCCTACTACGACCGCCAAGCCGGTGACCACGACCGGCGGCGTCACAAAGTCGGCCGCGCCGAAGGTGGGATTCTTCGCCAAGTTGTTTGGCGGAAAGAAAACATCGGGTCGGAAGGCGGGCGAGACTGCGATCGCGGCGGCAGAAATGGGCTCGACCACGCACCTTGATCTGAGCGCGGTGGGCGCGACCACGACGACGGGTGCCAGCGCAACGCAAAAGCTTAGCGCTGCGGTGAAGCAAAAAAGGGAAGCCCGCGTGATTCAGCTGCCGATCATTGGCCGCTTCCCGCTGCAGACCCAATTCCAGGTGCTGGGCACGCTGGCCGGCCTGTTCT
>JAJTHU010000280.1 GCA_021300055.1 Nitrosomonadaceae bacterium
CCATAGCGCTGAGAGGTCCTTGCCAAACTCGTTCCAAGTTTGGTACCGCTTGGCCGGATCCTTGGCGAGCGCCTGTTTGACGATATCTTCCATCGGTGCGGAAACGCCCTGCCGATAGGCCGAGGGCGGTTCCGGGTCGTGGTTGATGATTTGGTACGCAAGACTTTCGTGGCTGGTCGCTTCGTAGGGAGGTCGCCCCGCGAGCAGCATGTACATGACCATGCCAAGCGCGTAGATGTCCGACTGCAGGCTCGACGGCGCGCCTGCGAGCACTTCTGGTGCCATATAGAGCGGTGAACCCACGCGTGGACCGGCAGCCTCGGTACCTGCAGCGACGGCGGCGCCAAAGTCGCCGATCTTGATGTCAGTGCCAGACTTATGAAGGATGTTGCCCGGCTTAATGTCCCGATGGATCAGGCCCTGGGAATAAGCGAAGTCCAAGGCACGGATCGACTTAAACGCGATCTCAGCAATTTGCTGCTCGTCGAGTAGGTTTTTGGGATCAACATACTTTTCGAGCGTGCCGCCTTCCACGTACTCCATGACGATGTAGCTCATCTCGTCATCGACTACCGCGTCGTAAAGGCCGACGATGTACGGATGGCCGAGCTTACCCGCCAACGCCGCTTCGTTTTGGAACATCTGGCGGTAGTGCGCGCCGTCGGCTGAGTCCTTCAGCGCCTGGGGGAACATCACCTTGATGGCAACGTCGCGCCCTGTGAACGGGTCAGTCGCGCGATAGACCGCGCTGGTTGCGCCCTCGCCCAGTTTTTGTACGACTCTGTATTTGCCGATGAGATCCATGCGCTAACCCATTGCCGGGAGCCTCGCCGACGCGTGCAAGAAAGTGTCCGCCTGCAACCCTCCCTTTACCGCCACATGACGCCCCTTGCTAACCCTGTGAATCTATCCCAATCTCGGAGGGTGAGCAAACAAAAGGCCCCTCCCGATCAGGGGAGGGGCCAGTTAGTGAATCACCGAAAACTTGTGCGCCGACTCAACGGTCGCGCGACGATCGCCTAGAAGAGACCGACGATCTTGCCTTCGTCATCCACGTCAATCATGTTCGCCGAAGGCACTTTTGGCAGTCCCGGCATGGTCATGATGTCACCACAGACCATGACGATAAACTCGGCTCCCGCCGCGAGTCGTACCTCGCGGATCGTCACGACGTGGCCAGATGGCGCACCGCGCAGGCTCGGATCAGTCGAGAACGAGTACTGCGTTTTGGCAACGCAAACCGGATAGTGGCCGTAGCCATCTTCTTGCAGTTTTTTGATCTGCCCGCGAATCTTGGAGTCGGCAGTAATGTCGGACGCGCCGTAGATCTTGGTCGCGATAGTCTTCATCTTGTCCCACAACGACATGTCGTCGGGATAAACAAACTTGAAGTTGTTGGGTGACTCACAGAGGTCAACGACGATCTTCGCGACCTCCGCTGCGCCTTTTCCGCCCTCTGCCCAGTGTTTGGCAATGACAACCTTGCAGCCGAGCTTGCCAAGGCGCTCCATGAGCAAGTTAACTTCCGCCTCAGTATCGTGGGTGCGGTGGTTGACACTGACCACGCAGGGAAGGCCGTAATTGTTCATCACGTTGTTGACGTGACGCTCAAGGTTGACGATGCCTTTTTCAAGCGCAGCGAGGTTCTCGTTAGAGACCTCTTTCACGTCCATGCCACCGTGGAACTTCAGCGCCCGGATAGTAGCGACGATGACAACCGCATCGGGCTTCAGCCCCGACTTGCGGCACTTGATGTCAATGAACTTCTCCGCCCCCAAGTCAGCGCCGAAGCCCGCCTCGGTTACCACGTAATCGCCAAGCTTTAGCGCGGTTTGCGTGGCGATAACTGAATTGCATCCGTGCGCGATATTTGCGAACGGGCCGCCATGGATAAATGCGGGATTGTTTTCCAAAGTCTGCACCAAGTTTGGCAACAGCGCGTCTTTCAGTAGCGCTGTCATTGCGCCCTGCGCGTTGAGGTCGCGCGCCAGAATGGGCTTCAACTCTTTGGTGTACCCAACGACGATATTGCCAATGCGATTCTTGAGGTCCTTCAGCGACGTGGCTAAACAGAAAATCGCCATGATTTCCGAGGCCACCACAATGTCGAACCCATCTTGGCGCGGGTAGCCATTACCTGGGCCGCCTAGCGCAATGGTGATGTCGCGTAGTGCGCGGTCGTTCATGTCCATCACACGCTTCCAAGTGATGCGACGAATATCGAAGCCAAGCTGGTTACCATGGTTGATGTGGTTATCGATCAGCGCGGCGAGCAAGTTGTTCGCGAGCGCGATAGCATTGAAGTCGCCCGTGAAATGCAGGTTGATGTCTTCCATCGGGACTACCTGCGCATAGCCGCCGCCAGCTGCGCCGCCCTTCATGCCGAACACTGGGCCTAACGACGGTTCACGTAAGCAAATGATGGCCTTCTTGCCGATATGATTCAGCGCATCCCCCAAGCCGACGGTGGTGGTCGTCTTGCCCTCACCCGCCGGAGTTGGCGAAATCGCGGTAACAAGAATGAGCTTGCCGTTTTTCTTATTCTTTAGGCTATCGACGTACCCAAGCGAGATCTTGGCCTTGTAGTGTCCATACGGCTCCAGCGCGCTCTCTGGGATGCCAAGTCCACTGGCAATCTCTTGGATGCGCTTCATGCTCGCTTTTTGTGCAATCTCGATATCGCTCAACATCGTTCACTCCTCAGGATAGTTCTTGGAAACTTGGTGTAAGTGAGTATGAAACTGCGTCGAATCGTCGAACCATGATGGGCGTCAAGTAGAATGATTGCGCTAAATCAATTGTTGCAGCGCACACCGCGCACGCAGCCTCCAAGACCGCAGAGTTGCAGGACCGCATGACCGACTATTTCAAGCCGCATGAGCGCGATATCTTGTTTCGACGTTTTGAGGAGCTCACCCCTGAGATGCGCTCAACCGACAAACGGATCGATGCTCATCAGATGCTCTGCCACCTCAATAACAGCCTTCGCGAAATCTGCGGCCTTCAGCCGGTTGAGTCGCAAAGCAACCTGTTCAAGCGCACCATCGGCAAGTGGCTCGTGTTCCACCTCACCCCTTGGCCGGAGCGCAATCCCGCCACGCCAGAAGCGTTGGTGGCGTTTGTCGGCACCAAGCCGCCCACGAGCTTCGCAGCCGATCACGCCGAGTTCGTCTCGTTGTTGCAGACTTTCGACGACCAGTGCGCGCGCGGCACAATTGGGCCCCACCCCCACTTTGGAAACTTGTCGCGCGCCGAATGGGGACAGTACATGTTTCTACACATCGACTATCACCTGACGACATTCGGCATCCATGGAGACTTCCGCGCACCCGCATGAGGCCTTGATTCGTCGGTTTTACGCGGCCTTTGCCGCGCGTGACGCCGAGACAATGGCGCAGTGCTATCACCCTGCCGTGACTTTCAGCGACCCTGCATTTCCAATGCTCGTAGGCGATGAGGCAGCAGACATGTGGCGGATGTTGGTCGCGCGAGGTAAGGATCTGCAGCTGGTGCTGCTATCAGCCCACGCCGATGACCTAGGCGGCCGAGCGCAATGGGAAGCGACCTACACGTTTTCACAAACGGGTCGAAAGATCGTCAACCGAATTGACGCCATGTTTGGGTTTCGAGATGGCGTCATTGTGCGCCACGTGGACCGGTTCCCGTTCTGGCGATGGTCGCGCCAAGCACTTGGACCGATTGGCTTTTTTCTTGGATGGTCTTGGCCTCTAAAGGCACTAGTGCGCAAGAAAGCCGCCGCATCGCTTCAACAGTGGCGCACCAAGCACCGCATCGCTAACGAGTAGGCCCGCAGGCCCCGGTTGCTAGTGTGCGGTCGAGGTCTCGCTGGCCTTATTCGCACTTGGGGAGGACTGGCCGCCACGTAGCATGAGCACGTTCCCGCCGAGCGAGAGCAACACGCCGACGCTCGTCAACCACGTCCACTGAAAGCCCTCAAAGAATACCGAGACCAAGAGTGCCACGACGGGCACCATGACGCCGACGTAACTAGACTGCGCCGCCCCCATCCGCTTGAGCAAGGTGAGGTAGCACGCAAACGTCACGATCGAGCCCAGAATGGCGAGATAGAGCAGCGAGCTCACATAAGGAACCGTCCACTCAAAACGGAGGGGCTTTCCCGCAACGAGCGCATACATCAGTGCTAGCGCGCCACCGTAGAGCATGCCCCACGCCATTGAAGGCCAAGTGGCATAGCCGCGACGCTGCGTGCGCATCGCCACCATACTGCCGGCACTCGAGGCGAGTACCGATGCGACGGTAAAGAACACGCCAAGTTCGAGATTTCGGCTCGCAGAGAGCTTTGAAAACTCGCCCCAGAAGACGCAGACGATACCGACAATCCCCAGCGAAGCCGCGACGCTAACGCGCGCCGTGACGGGTGTGCCAAAGAACAACCGCGACGCCCACATGTTGATCATTGGGCTTGCAGAGTAGGCGACGGCAACCATGCCCGAGATGATGTAGAGCTCAGCGTGGTAAACAAAAATGTAGCTGAGGCAAAACATGGCCGCGCCAAAGGCAATCAAGTCCAAATGCTGTCGAACTGAAAAAGCCAACGCGTGGCCACGCCAACGACAAAACGCGATGAGCGCCGCCCCTGCGAGCAGGAAGCGATATGCAACAGACAACTCCGGTGCCACGCTGCCCAGTTGAAACGTGATCACCAACCACGTCGAACCCCAGATGAGTACACAGACTAGAAACAACTGGAGGTTAGAGAAACGAGCAGACATATCCACCAATCAGACGCCCAAAACACTCAGCGGCGCAAACGCGCCGCTGAGCTTGGGCAGAAACGATGCGCGCGTACTACTTCGCTAAGCCGAGCTGCCAGAGTACGAACGAATATGTGAAGGCAATTTCCTTCAAGTAATCGTAGCGTCCTGAAGCGCCGCCGTGCCCTGCAGCAAGGTTCGTCTTGAGCAATAGCGGGTTGTTATCGGTCTTGAGCGTGCGCAGCTTAGCGACGTACTTTGCGGGCTCCCAGTACATCACTTGGCTGTCGTTTAGCGAAGTCTCAACCAGCTTGGCAGGATAAGCACCCTTCTTCAAATTGTCGTAGGGCGAGTAGCTGCGCATGTACTTGTAGGCCTTTTCCTCGTTGGGGTTGCCCCACTCAAGATACTCGCCAACTGTGAGTGGCAACGTTGCATCCAACATCGTATTCATGACGTCTACGAAGGGCACTTGCGACACGACCGCCTTGAACAGATCGGGACGCATATTCGTCACCGCCCCCATCAACAAGCCGCCGGCACTGCCGCCGTATATCGCCAATTGCGAGGCCGAGGTGTATTTGTTCTTGATGAGGTGCTCGGCGCTCGCAATGAAATCGGTGAACGTATTCATCTTTTTCATCATCTTGCCGTCGTCGTGCCACTTCTTGCCCATTTCGCCACCACCACGAATGTGCGCGATGGCAAAGATCATGCCTCGGTCAAGCAATGCAAGGCGATTGGAACGGAAGGCTAGAGGCATCGAAAACCCATACGACCCGTATCCATAGAGTAGCGTCGGCTGAGGGACGCCTGCCTTGCGCATGGACTTCTTGTAAACCAAAGAGATCGGCACCTTCGTACCATCCTTGGCGACCGCCATCACGCGCTCGACGTTGTACTGAGCTTTGTCGTAGCCACCGAGGACAGGTTGTTCTTTCTTCAGGATCCGCTCGCGCTTGGCAGCATCGTAATCAAACACTGAGTTAGGCGTCACCATCGAGCCGTAGTTGAATCGATACAGTGGCGTATCGAATTCAGCGTTCAGCCCTGGCGAGGCGTCGTAGGCCACCTCGGGGAAAGCAATGCTGTGTGCCTTGCGCGTCTTGCCATCGAATACGCGGAGCTGCGGCAGGCCGTCCTTCTTCTCAACGGCGACAAAGAAATCTTTGAAAAGATCGACGCCATCAAGCTTCACGTCCGCCCGATGCGGGATGATTTCTTTCCAGTCGCTGCGATTCGCGGCGCTCGATACCTTGGTTTCCACGAGGCGGAAGTTGCGGCCGGTGTCGTTAGTCACAATGAAAAAACGACCATTTGCGTGATCAAGGTAGTACTTGATGTTGTCCTTGCGCGGCATGTAAACCGAGAACGCACTTGTCGGCGTCGACGCATCGAGGACACGCTGCTCTGTCGTTTCGGAGGATTCACTGTTGACGATGATGAACTTGCGATCGCGCGTGCTATCGACGCCGATGTTGTAAAGCTCGTCTTTCTCTTCGAACAACAGGGCGTCTTCACCCTTGTCGCCGAGCACATGGCGGTACAGCTTGTTCGAACGCTTGGTCACGGCGTCTTCGGTGACATAGAAGACGGTCTTGCCGTCATTGGCCCAAGCAATCGAGGTGACGCGCTCGATGCGTTCCGGCAGTACTTCGCCGGTTTCTAGATTCTTGAAATGTAGGGTGTACTGACGGAACCCGGTGAAATCTACCGAGTAGGCTAGCCACTTGTTGTCCGTGCTAATGGCCATCGTGCCGATGCCCATGTAGTCCTTGTCCTTGGCGAGTTCATTACCATCGAGGATGACTTCATCCTTGGCTTCCAAACTTCCTTTGCGGCGCGTATAGATGCTGTACTGCTTGCCCATCTCGGTACGCGTGACGTACCAGTATCCACGCATCTGGTAAGGCACGGAATCATCCGTTTCCTTAATACGCGAAAGCATTTCTTTATAAAGCTGCTCCTGGAAAGGCTTTAGGTGCCCAATGACACTTTCCGTGTATGCGTTCTCGGCTTTCAAGTACGCCAAGACGTCGGGGTTCTCTTTTTCGCGGAGCCAGAAGTAGTCATCTACTCTGCGATCCCCAAAATTCTCGAACACGCGCGGGATTTTTTTAGCGGCGGGCGGGGCGGCAGACGCCGTGTTGGCAGCAGTTGGCATTTGAGCGAAAAGATTGATTGAAACGAGAGCAGACGCGAGCGCTGTTGCAAGGGCAAGCATCGCACGCACACCGGTAAAACGATCCATGGCAGCCTCTTTATGTCGTGGGACCTTCATTATAGGGTCGCCGCCAACCTTACGATTTGAAACAAATCGTCTGTTCCCTGGGTCAACTCGGACGCGCACATCGCGTTTTTCGGAGTGCATGCAAACCAATCCGCTGCGCCGTCAACAAGATGCGTTGCAGTTAGTTCACTAACCGAATAGGGGTCGCCATGAAGATCAATACCATCATTGCAGCAACAACGACGCTTTTTGCAGTGGCTGCATTCGCACAAGCACCTGCCAATCCAACTGCCATGCCCCGAGTTGACAAGCGCGAAGCGCGTCAGGAACAGCGCATCGAACAAGGCAAAGCCTCTGGCGCATTGACCGAGAAAGAAGCAGCTCGCCTAGAAAAGGGTCAGACACGTGTGCAAACGGCCGAAGAGAAAGCAAAGGCAGATGGCACGGTCACGAATGAGGAGCGTGCCAAGCTCACCCACATGCAGAACAAGCAAAGCCATCACATCGCCAAAGAAAAGCACGACAATCAGACCACGACCCCTGCACCGCAGAGCAAGTAACTGCTGACGCATCGCTGGCTTGCTGCCCCGCCCGATTAGGGTGACGGGGCAGCACCGGGCAGCAGGAGAGTAGGCTTTAAAATGGCGCTAGTGAAATTCAGGAGCGCCCATGTTTGTCGCCACCACCCCAAGTGCAGTAGACAAGACCTCCGCCTACGCGGATTACGAACGACAGCTTGCCAGTCTGCTGTCAGGCGAGCGCGATTTCATTGCCAACGCGGCGAATATGTCCGCACTTATTTTTACGCTGCTACCTGACCTGAATTGGGCAGGGTTCTATCTGCTTCGTGGAAATGAGTTAGTGCTTGGGCCATTTCAGGGCAAACCGGCGTGTGTGCGCATTCCGGTTCTTCCCGCGCCGCGCGGGGTTTGCGGAAACGCTGCCTTTCATCGGCGCACCTTTCTCGTGCCTAACGTGCATGCGTTTCCTGGCCATATCGCTTGCGATTCCGCGTCGAACTCGGAGATTGTGCTGCCGATCATCGCGAACGATCGCTTGGTAGGCGTGCTGGATCTTGATTCGCCAACGCTCAATCGATTCGACGCCGACGACCAAGCGGGGTTGGAACGCATGGTTGCCACATTCGTCTCCGCGACGGACTTCTGATCGCTCAAGCTACTCCGCAAACTCAACTATTGGCGGGGTGTTTCGGGCACTTTTGCCCGAAAACGCGCTTAGGTTGGCGACTTTGCGCTGCGCGGCATTCGCCTAGGAGGCTCCAGCAAGGCTCCTGCACTTCGACCATCCTCTAGCTCGTTTGCGCGCAAAATTGCGGCATGGCCGAGCCCACCGTTAGCTCACTCCTTGTCGATTTCAACTCCTACTTTGCGTCCTGCGAGCAGCAGGTACGCCCGGAGTTGCGCGGCCGTCCCGTTGGCGTGGTGCCGATGCTTGCGGATACAACGTGTTTGATTGCGGCGAGCTATGAAGCCAAAAAGTTTGGCGTCAAAACGTTGACCAATGTGGCCGAGGCGAAGGCGAAGATTCCGGACATTGAGCTCGTCGTTGCGCGTCACGAGTTGTACATCGACATCCACCAACGCGCGGTCAAAGCAGTGGACGAGATCGCGCCGGTTAGACGCGTACTTTCGATTGATGAAATGGTCTGCGATTTACCGGCGGGCTACAAGTCCGTAGAGCGCGCAATCGGGCTATCGCAGGAGATCAAGCGGCATCTCGCACAAACGATCGGCGAGTACATGAAGGTTTCGATCGGTATCGCGCCGAACTTGTTTCTCGCGAAGCTCGCCTCTGATATGCAGAAACCGGATGGCTTGGTGGTGCTCGAAGCTAACGACGTCCCGCAGAAAATCGCGCATCTCGACTTGCGTGCGCTTAATGGCATCGGCAAGAACATGCAAGAGCGTCTGCACTCGTTTGGCGTGCGGAGCATCGAAGACCTATACCGACAAACCTCCGACCAGCTCGTCACGATTTGGGGAGGCGTGGGCGGCGCCCGCTTCTATCGAAAGTTGCGCGGCGAGGAAGTCGCGGAGCCCCATAATGAAATGGGCTCTTTGTCGCACTCACATGTGCTGCCACCCGAGCTTCGCGACCCCACTTCTGCCTATGCGGTGCTTAACCGATTGACGCAAAAAGCAGCCATGCGCCTGCGCAAAGCGTGTCACACCACGGCGTCAGTTTCAGTCAAAGTGAAATTTCTAAATGCGCCAACATGGGACGCGAGTAGCCGTGTGCAAGCGACGCAGGACACGCTTGATCTACTTCATGCCGTTGATGCGATTTGGCGTGGGTTCCCAACTCGGCGCAAGGCAGTTCCGCTGCAGGTGGCGGTCGTGTTCGGCGACTTGGTGCCTGACACCGCGCAGAACTTTTCGCTGTTTAGCGAGGACCCAACAAAGAGGCGCCTGAACGCTGCGATTGACGAGTTGAGCGTGCGGTTTGGTAAGCGAGCGGTATATTTCGGCGGCGCACACGCTGCGCTCGATCATGGTCGTTTGGCAATTGCCTTCAACCACATCCCTGATATCGAAACGGAGAGCTAATGGGCCTCGAGAATAATGTAGTCGTTATCACCGGCGCGTCCACCGGCATCGGTGAGGAACTCGCGTATCAACTGGCGCGCAAAGGCGCACATTTGATGCTCGCTGCGCGGCGCATCCATGAGCTCGAGCGTGTCGCCGCTGGAGTTCGAGAGCTAGGTGCTCGAGTTGCCATTTCTGCCTGTGACGTTGCAATCGAGTCCGATTGCAAACGACTGATGGAAAGCACCGTTTCGGAGTTCGGCGGCATCGACAGCATTGTGCTGAATGCAGGTGTAACGATGTGGGCCAAGTTCGCTGACATACGTGATATGTCGATCATCGAACGCATCATGCGCATCAATTATCTCGGTGCCGTTTATTGCACGCACTACGCGCTTCCGCATCTCATCAAATCCAAGGGCCGCATTCTTGGGGTCTCAAGTCTCACGGGCATTACAGGCGTACCCACTCGAACGGCCTATGCCGCAAGCAAGCACGCCATGCGCGGATTTTTTGACTCGTTACGTATCGAGCTTTCTGACATTGGCGTCACCGTAACGATGGTTTATCCAGGCTTCGTTGCCACGGGAATCCGCGAGAACGCTACCGCAGCCGATGGCAAAGCTGCAAAAGTCGACCCGGTCGACAAGAACGCAGCGATGAGTGTTGAGGAGTGCGCGGCGATTATTGTTCGTGCACTTGAAGACCGCCGACGTGAGGAAGTCATGACGGCGAAGGGCAAGCTAGGCCAGTGGCTCAAGTTGATCGCGCCAGCGGTCATCGACGCAATGGCGAAAAAAGCGGTGGCGGGTAATCAACGCTATGTGGATGGCAGTGCGCCACCCGCGAGTTGACAAGCGAACAGCGGTACCGATAAACAAAACCCCTCACCAGCGTTGCTGGGAGGGGTGTTGTTATTATAGGGTCTTGGCAATGACCTACTTTAGTTTCGGCCGGGCCGGTGGCCCTTAACGTGCTGCGCACGTTAGCCTTCACTGAAACAAGGCGTTGTCTTCGTTTCCAGGCCGTGCCGGATTGTTGCGTCCCACACGAGCGGCGCTCACTCCCACGCCTTGTTTTCATGCCTCAAGTAGGTCATCAGGCGTTATAAAAACAAAACCCCTCACCAGCGTTGCTGGGAGGGGTGTTGTTTTTATAGGGTCTTGGCGATGACCTACTTTCGCACGGGTAAGACCGCACTATCATCGGCGCAACGTCGTTTCACGGTCCTGTTCGGGATGGGAAGGGGTGGGGCCAACGCGCTATGGTCGCCAAGAATTCTGTGTGTTGTCCGTGGCGCGCACTTAGGGGCGCACACGTCCAACCGCATTCGTAGAAGAAGTAAAAACAGATTAGTTTGTCTTGCGTTGCATGATCTATCACGCGCCACACCTTGCGGCTGGCTTTTACCGTTATAGAGTCAAGCTTCACGGGCAATTAGTACACCTTAGCTTAACGCATTACTGCGCTTCCACATGGTGCCTATCAACGTCCTGGTCTCGAACGACCCTTCAGGGGGGTTGAACCCCCAGGAAATCTTATCTTCAGGCAAGTTTCCCGCTTAGATGCTTTCAGCGGTTATCTCTTCCGTACTTAGCTACCCTGCGATGCTTCTGGCGAAACAACAGGTACACCAGCGGTACGTCCACTCCGGTCCTCTCGTACTAGGAGC
>JAJTHU010000336.1 GCA_021300055.1 Nitrosomonadaceae bacterium
CAGCTTTGGCAGCTTGCCGTAGCAATCGATGAGGCGTTGCGTGAACTCCAGCGGGTGCGAGGTGGTGTAACGGATGCGCTCAATCTGCGGGATGGCGCTCACGGCGGTGAGTAGCAGCGCGAAGTCGGCTTCGATCTCCTCGCCGTCCTCGTCTGTCATCGTGCCGACGTAGGCATTGACGTTCTGTCCCAGCAACGTCACCTCTTTGACACCGCGTGCGGCGAGGTCGCGAATTTCGCGCATCACATCGTCGAACGGACGCGAAATTTCTTCGCCGCGCGTGTAAGGCACCACGCAAAAGCTGCAGTACTTGCTACAGCCTTCCATGATGGATACGAATGCGGTCGGACCTTCAACACGGGCAGGCGGCAGGTTGTCGAACTTTTCGTTTTCAGGGAACGAGATGTCAACCTGCGGCGTATTGCTCGCCGTGCGTTTAGCGATCATCGCCGGCAAGCGGTGCAAGGTCTGCGGACCAAACACGAGGTCAACATACGGCGCACGCTTGACCAGCGCATCGCCTTCTTGCGAGGCCACACAGCCACCGACGCCAATCAACACGCCAGGCTTCGCGCCGACCCCATCCTTGAATTCGCGCAAGCGGCCCAAGTCCGAAAACATCTTCTCGCTGGCCTTCTCACGCACAGAGCAGGTGTTGAGCAGGATGAGGTCAGCTTCTTCGACCTTGTCGGTCTTGGTGTAGCCGTTTTCGGCTTCGAGCACGTCGGCCATCTTGTCCGAATCGTACTCATTCATTTGGCAACCGAAGGTGCGGATGAAGAGCTTCTTGCTCGGTGGGGTGTTGCTCATTTTGTGCTCCTGGTGACGGTAGATAGACCGGGCAGGGTTGGTGGTGCTGGGGCTATCCGGCGGGTAGCCGCGATACTTGTGGTGATGAAAACCGCGCGAGCCGGTGCGAATTACGGACCAGCAGCGCCGCTTAGTTCGCATCGAAACCGTCGAGAACGTGAGCGAGAGCGATGAGGCGGGGGAGGAGGCGCGCAATCGTAGCCGTATACGATGAGCACCGGACTCGCCCGATTCGCGCTCGCAGCCGCGTTATCAGCGGTTTAATGAGCTAGGGCCGACTTGCGTCGGCCCTAGTGAATGTCTGGTGGCCAATCCCTGATTCGAACAGGGGACCTGCGGATTATGATTCCGTCGCTCTAACCGGCTGAGCTAATTGGCCAAATTCGGTTTCGGCGCTTTGCGTAACTCTGGCAAGCCGAAGGTCTTGAATTATGACGTTTTTTGCCCGAAATGGCAAACCGTCGCACCTAGGCCCGTCGCCGTCAATTGCTGGCCACTTTCCGCTCCGGCGTTCCCGACTGGCGTACATATTTTTCCAGCCAGCGGTGACTTTCCCACAGGCGGTGCAGCACCGACTCGCGCCCGCGGTAGCCGTGGTCTTCATGCGGCAGCATGACGAGGCGCACGGTGCCACCCAACCCACGAATGGCTTGGTAGAGACGCTCGCTTTGCAGCGGGAAGGTACCGGAGTTGGAATCAGCCTCACCATGAATGAGCAGGATGGGCGTCTTGATTTGGTCGGCATAGTTGAACGGCGACATTTGGCCGTAGACATCGCGCGCCTTCCAGTAGGTACGGTCTTCGGCCTGGAAGCCGAACGGCGTTAGAGTGCGGTTGTATGCGCCGCTTTCGGCGATGCCAGCGGCGAAGAGCTTGGTGTGCGCAAGCAAATTGGCCACCATAAACGCACCATAAGAGTGGCCACCAACGGCAATCTTGCTGCGATCCGCCACCCCGCGCCGAACTACTTCATCAACCGCCGCTTCAGCGCTGGCAATCAGTTGGGGCAGATACGTGTCGTTGGGCTCTTTGCCGTTTTCACCGATGATCGGCATGGTCGGGTTGTCGAGGACGGCGTAGCCCTGCGTCAAGAACGGCAGCGGGCCGGAGAAACTTGGGCGCACGTAGCGATACGGCGAGCCGCTCACCTGCCCGGCCGCGTCGGCCGAACGAAATTCGCGCGGGTAAGCCCACATGAGCAGCGGGAGAGGATCGTCGCCCTTTTTGAACCCCGCAGGCAGATACAACGTACCTGAGAGTTCAACACCGTCTCTGCGTTTGTAGCGAATCACCTCTTTACTGACGCCAGCCAACGGATTTCGTGGTGTTAGGAATTTCGTCACTGCAGTCATTTTGCCGCTCGCAACTGCGCGAACAAAGACGTTCGGCATTTCAGTGGCACTTTCGCGCTGCATGAGAATACGCACGCTCGCACTACTGTCTTTATTCTTGGCTGGGTTGACGTCAAATACCGCAAGCGGCACGTCGTAGTAAGGGGCCTCAGAGCGGAACAAGCGCTTGGTTTCGCGTGTATCCAAATCGAAGCGATCGAGAAATGGACGATCCCCCTCGGGTGATGCGCCGGCACCGTTGAGGTAGATGCCGCGGCCGTCCGGCGTGAAGTTGAGCACGCGGTAGCCACGCGCGTTGGTCTCTGTCACCGGCACACCAGGGTCCGCGTAACGATCTTCCGATGAACGCTCAAACAACTTCACGGCGGGCTTACCGGGCTCTGCGGGGTAGATACGCCACGTGACAATCTTACGCGTGCGGCGCGACGCTTCGGTCAAGAGCGCAACATTGTTGTTAGCCC
>JAJTHU010000357.1 GCA_021300055.1 Nitrosomonadaceae bacterium
ACAAAGAAAAGCGCATCAAGATGTCTTTGGGTGCTCGCAGCCCCGTTCAGTACCGAGAAAGCCTCGGCCTTACAATCTAACTAGTCCAAGAAAAACGCCGCACCCCCGAAATCAACACCAATAGAAGGCAGGTCGCGCCGCTGTATGTTGAAAGCGATAGATTCTGAGGATGAAACGTGTCGCACGAACTAACCTACATATATATGTCTGCGAAGCTGGGGTGACCATGTTCGACCGTTACTTCAGCTACCTCGACTCAGTCAAAGAACAGCTTCCTTCAGCGCTCGCCGATTTTGCTCAAGACAAATCGCACTACGACTTACAATCAAGTTGACGACCATGTATGCCTCATTGGTTGTCGACCCAACTGGCGCGGCGGACTCAGATATCCGCTCCATGTACCAACACGGCAAATCGGCGGACCTGCCGTAAGCGGACCCGTCGCGCACGCGGCGGTAACAGGCTAGAAGCTGTAGTTGATCGACAGGCGACCGCGCCTTACGGATAGGCTCTCTTTACGCAACCCCGGCAGCTCTGGCATGAGTGCTTTTGCGATCGGGAGCCGCGCTTGGCCGCGAGCATAGTCGTAACAGACGAAACTTTCGCCACTGCAAGCGTTCGGCGCGTTGCGCAAACTGCGCGGGTTGATGGATGCGTTTTGCGCCAGCGACAGTAGATTGTCGTTACCGAGCCAATTGCGTACGGGATCGTCGTTCGGCAGCAGCGACGTCGGCGCGGTCGAGTGGATGGCGCTGCCTGAAAAAATGGGTGGCAAAGAGTGCGGCACGCTCTTTTGCTGAGCTGCGCAGGGGAGCGACGCCAAACTGAGGCAGAGCGCGGAAAAGAGAACGCAAACCGAAGACTTGCTTGCCGAGCGGTGTACCGCGCCTTGACGATGCCGCGCGAGGGCCGACGAGCGCGCCCCGGTAAAAACGACCCAAGCCACATTTCGCTTGTTCATTCGCCCCTCACCATTGGATGAACTTTAGAATGCCGATCTGGCCAAACGCTAGTCGCTACGGATGGTTCAGCGCCGCTCGGCAAAGCGGTAGTGCAAGATCTATTCCAACTCTGCTACAGTAGAGCAACGTTAACCCGTGGCGCAGCAAACCGCAAGCGCTGGTGCCTGTTCGGTCACGAATTGGCGACGAGCGTCGCGATGTTGCGCGAGCTTGCCGACTACGATGCAAGGCGCGCGCGTGCGGCAGCGACGGCGTGACGCACTTGCGCGGGTGCTGTTCCACCTAGGTGGTTGCGAGCCGCCACTGACCCCTCAGGCGTCAACACGGCAGCCACATCGTCGCCAATCAACGTCGGCGAATGACAAAACGCGCGTAGCTCAGCAAGGCTGAGACCTTCTAGACCGATGCCGCGCTCGCTGGCGTGGCGCACGGCACGGGCGACTACCTCATGTGCCTCCCGAAACGGCAAACCGCGCTTGACCAAATAGTCAGCCAAATCGGTCGCGGTGGCAAAACCCTGCGCGACGGCTTGGCGCATGCGTTCGGGTTTGACGATGATGTTTGCGGCAAGGTCGGCCATGATGGTCAACGAGTCACGAACCGTATCCACGGTGTCAAACAGCGGCTCTTTGTCTTCTTGGTTGTCTTTGTTGTACGCGAGCGGCTGACCCTTCATGAGCGTTAGCAGCGCGACCAGGTGACCATTGACGCGCCCCGTTTTGCCGCGAATTAGCTCCGGCACGTCGGGGTTTTTCTTCTGCGGCATGATCGATGAGGAGTAGCAGAAGCGATCAGGCAAGTCGACAAATCCGACGCTTTGGCTCATCCAAATAATGAGCTCCTCAGAAAACCGCGAAAGGTGGGTCATGATGAGCGCAGCGGCGCCCACAAACTCGATCGCAAAGTCGCGGTCGCTCACGGCGTCGAGCGAGTTGCCGCAAATACCTTCAAAGCCCAACGTATCGGCAACGTGCTGACGGTCAATCGGAAATGTCGTGCCCGCCAACGCGGCCGCGCCGAGAGGCAACTGATTCACGCGCTTGCGTACATCGAGCAATCGCATCTCGTCGCGATGAAGCATTTCGACATAGGCCATCAGATGGTGGCCAAAGGTGACCGGCTGGGCGACCTGCAAATGCGTAAACCCGGGCATGATGGTCTCGGCGTGCTTGTCGGCGACATCGACGAGAGAGCGCTGCAACGCGCGCAAGCCAACGACCAAATTGTCGATTTCAGCGCGCAGCCAAAGGCGAATATCAGTCGCCACTTGATCATTGCGCGAGCGGCCGGTGTGCAGTCGCTTGCCCGCATCGCCAATAAGCTCTATTAGCCGCGCCTCGATGTTCATGTGCACGTCCTCGCGGGCGACGTCCCACGCGAACCGACCATCCGCCATCTCTGCGCGGATTTGCTGCATGCCGCGACCGATTTCCTTCAAATCGTCGGCCGAGATCACACCAACCTTGGTCAGCATCGCCGCGTGAGCGAGTGAGCCCTCAATGTCGTATTCCGCGAGTCGCTTGTCGAAGGTAACCGAAGCGGTGAAGCGCCTGACCAACTCGCTGACAGGCTCGCTGAATCGTCCACTGAAGTGGCCGCTAGGTGCTGGTGCGGAGGGCGTTGCCGCGTCTTTAGGGTCGGACATTGCAGATGGAATCAGAAGATAATCGACATATGAGTATAAACGTCCCCCCTACGACGCAAGACGCGTCGACAGGCCCCGCAAACGCAAGCGTAAGCGCCGGCGAGAGTGCGGCTACGCGCGGAGGGGCGAGCGCGGACAGCAGGGCACAAGAGGCGGGTCGTCGCGCGTCGTCGGACGTTGGGTTCGCGGCGAGCAAGCTACCTTCTATCGGCTATACACCGCGGCTTCCGGACTTTTGTAACTTGGGCGTGATGGTTCGGCTGCTGGTGATCGTCAACCTGATGGTGCTAGGGGCCGCCGCCGCGCGCGCAGATGTGGGGGTTTCGGGTGTTGATGCGATCGGCTTCGTTCGGCAATTCCTGCTGCTGAGCGTGGTTGCACAACCCGCGCTGATCTTGTCCCTGCTGTTGAGCTGCGCCCTGAAGAGCCAGTTTGCTAAGTTACGCTATTGGCAAGGTGTGGGCATTATCGCCGTGTGCGAGGTGGTGATTGGCGCGGTTTTCTGGTGGGTGTATCGCGAGCTTGCACCGGCGCTTGGCACAAGCGGCAATGTGGCGTTCTGGCAGTTCGCAGCATTCTTTGTGGCGGCGACCGCGGTGGTGTTGTTCTACTTTGACCTGCGCGCACGTTCACTATCCCCAGCGCTCACCGAGGCGCGACTACAGGCGCTGCAAGCGCGGATTCGACCCCACTTTCTATTCAACTCGATCAATGCAGTGCTGTCGCTGATCCGCGAAGAGCCGCGCCGCGCCGAGCGCATGCTTGAGGATATGGCCGAGTTGTTTCGTGTGTTGATGGCGGACAACCGTCAGCTGCGACCGCTGCGCGATGAGGTTGCGCTATGCCAAAAATACTTAGAGATCGAGCAAATTCGGCTCGGCGCGCGACTCGAGGTGCACTGGCAAACGGAGGATGCACCGCTCGACGCGCTGGTGCCGCCGCTGACCCTTCAGCCGTTGATCGAGAACGCGGTCTATCATGGCATCGAGCCACTCAACTCAACGGGCAACTTGCGGATCACGATCACCACGGCGGGTAAGCAATTGCAGATTTGCATCACCAACCCTTACCAAAGCGGCTCCACCCATATTTCCGGTAATCGAATGGCGATCGCCAACATCCGCGAACGCTTGCAATTACACTTCGATGCTGAAGCTGGCCTAAGCGCCAAGGTTGATGGCCAGACGTATGTGGTGAACATCAATATGCCGGTCGTCACGCAAACCCCTCATGCAATGACGCAGACCTCGACATGACGCAAGCTCGAATCCTAATCGTTGACGATGAAGCGCCCGCGCGTAAGCGCCTGTCGAATTTGTTGGATGACTGCCGCGAACAGTTCGCGCTGACGATCGTTGATGAGGCGTCTAACGGGGTCGAAGCCATCGACATCATTAATCGCGGTGGTGTGGACATCGTGCTGTGCGATATCCGCATGCCGGTGATGGACGGCATTGAGGTCGCGCGGCATTTGGCGACCCTGGAGGTGCCACCCAAGCTGATTTTTGCGACCGCGTTTGACGAGTACGCCGTTAAGGCCTTCGAGCTCAACGCGGTCGACTATTTGCTCAAACCGATTCGGCAGGAGCGCTTACTTGCGGCGTTGCAGAAAGCGCGGTCGGTGGCACCGCCCGCTGCAAAAGCCATCGCCGATGCCACGCAGCACAAGCGCAAGCACCTCTCCATTCACGAGCGCGGGCGCGTGGTGCTCGTGCCGCTGGAAGAAGTTCTCTACCTCAAAGCAGAGCAGAAGTATCTGACGGTGCGTACCGCGCAACGAGAGTATTTGCTCGAAGAATCACTCACGCGCATGGAAGAGGAATTCGCGGGCGTGTTTACGCGCATTCATCGAAACGCCTTGGTCGCAACCGCGGCGATCGCTGGTTTTGAGCGCGTCGCCAACACCAGCGGCAGCGATGACGCGGAGCAAAGCGACGGCGGTAGCGGTATGCACTGGGTGTGCGCGATCAAAGGCGTGCCGGAGAAGTTACCGGTCTCGCGTCGCCAGCAACACGTCATCCGGGAGATCTGATGGAAGGCTCAATCATTACCAACGTGCTGCTGCCCATTGCGTTGGGCATCATCATGTTGGGCCTTGGGCTGTCGCTCAGCGTTGACGATTTCACGCGTGTGGTGCGCTACCCCAAAGCGGTATTGGTTGGCTTGTTTATTCAGATGGTCGCACTCACCACCGTGTGCTTTGCGATTTGTTTGGCGTTTGGCTTACCGCCCGAGCTATCGGTCGGCATGATGCTGTTAGCGGCGTCCCCGGGTGGCGCCACCGCAAATATCTACTCGCATCTGGCGCACGGCGATGTCGCGCTCAACATCACACTTACGGCGATCAACTCGTTGTTGTCGTTGATCGCGCTGCCGTTCATCGTGAGCTTTTCGCTCGGCTATTTCATGGGCGCCGAGCAATATGTGCCGCCGCCATTCAAGAAAGTGATTGAGGTCGCGCTCATCATCATCGTGCCGGTATTGATCGGTATGACGCTGCGCAGCCGCTTTGCCGCATTTGCGGCGCGCATGGAAAAGCCAATCCGCATTTTTTCAGTCGTGCTGTTGGCGGCGCTGGTCGTCGCTGCCGTTGCTAAAGAATGGGAAGTGCTGGTGAAGTACGCCGCCATCGTCGGCGGTGCTTGCTTGCTGTTTAACTTGGCATCGATGGGCATCGGCTACGCCGTGCCCTTGATGGTGAAGCTTCCACCCAAGCAAGCCATCGCGATTGCGATGGAGATCGGCATCCACAATGGCACGTTGGCGATCTTTATCGCGATCAACGTGCTCAACAACGGCACCATGAGCGTGCCCGCCGCGATTTACTCGCTGATCATGTTTGTGACCGCGGGTATCTTTGCGTGGTGGCTCAATCGCAAACGCGTGCACGCGTAAGCCGGCATCCCCGCACCGCTAAGAACTCACGCGCGCTCTTTGAGCTTGGCGAGCTTTTCGAAGGCAGATGCCATTGCGCCGCCTGTAGGCGCAGGTGCGGATTTTAAACTCGCCATTTGGCGGGCGTTTCCAGCCGATTTGCCCTGAAAAGGCTCGCCACTGCTAGCGTTTCGCCCGGCGGGCTGATCGTTCAGTCGCATGGTGAGCGCAATGCGCTGACGCTTGATATCCACCTCAAGGACTTTCACCTTCACGACTTGGCCGGCTTTGACGACGCTCTGCGCGTCCTTCACGAACTTGTCGGATAGCGCGGAGATATGCACCAGGCCATCTTGGTGCACGCCGATATCAACGAATGCGCCAAACGCCGCGACGTTGGTCACCACGCCTTCGAGAATCATGCCCGGCTGTAGGTCAGCGAGCGACTCCACGCCATCTTGGAACGTCGCGGTGGTGAACTCGGGGCGCGGATCGCGTCCGGGCTTTTCAAGTTCTTTCAGGATGTCGGTGACGGTTGGCACACCGAAGCGATCGTCCGCGTATTTTTCAGCGCGCAAGTTCTTGAGCAACTTGGTATCGCCCATCACCGCTTTCACGTCGCGCTGGATATCGGCCAGAATTTTTTCGACTAGCGGATAGGCCTCCGGATGCACCGCGGAAGCATCGAGCGGGTTGTCGCCATTCGGGATACGCAAAAAGCCAGCGGCCTGTTCGAATGCTTTGTCGCCGAGGCGTGGCACACTCTTGAGCGCGGCGCGCGAGGCGAATGCGCCGTTGCTGTTGCGATGATTGACGATGTTCGCGGCGACCGACGAGGTCAACCCCGATACGCGCGCCAACAGTGCTGCCGATGCCGTGTTGACATCAACGCCGACCGCGTTCACGCAGTCCTCGACGACGGCCTCGAGCGCGCGCGCGAGTTGTGATTGATTGACGTCGTGCTGGTATTGCCCAACACCGATTGATTTCGGGTCGATCTTGACGAGCTCAGCGAGCGGATCTTGCAAGCGACGCGCGATCGATACCGCGCCGCGTAGCGACACATCCAAATCCGGCAATTCTTTCGATGCAAATTCAGACGCCGAGTAAACCGACGCGCCCGCTTCCGACACAACGATCTTGGTGAGCTTGCGGCTGGCATCTGCCTTGTGCACAAGCTTGATGAGGTCACCCGCGAGTTTGTCGGTCTCACGCGACGCCGTGCCGTTGCCGATCGAGATCAAATCGACGTTGTGTTTGATTACCAACGCGCCGAGTACCGCAATCGAGCCATCCCAATCGCGGCGCGGTTCGTGCGGATAGACCGTTGCCGTGTCGACGACCTTACCGGTCTTATCAACCACAGCGACCTTCACGCCGGTGCGAACGCCGGGGTCGAGCCCCATCGTCGCGCGTGGGCCTGCGGGTGCGGCGAGCAACAGATCTTTGAGGTTGCGCGCGAACACGTTGATGGCTTCGGTCTCCGCGCGCTCGCGCAGCGCGGACATCAATTCAGTTTCAAGGTGCATGGATAACTTGATGCGCCACGTCCAACGCACCACCTCAAGCAGCCATTTGTCAGCGGGACGCCCCTTGTTTGCAATCTTGGCGACACCCGCCACCATTTCTTCGACAGGGTTTAGCGGCGCATTCCAAGCTGGCTTTTCTTCTTCGCTATCGAGGCGCAACACCACCTGCAACACGCCTTCGTTGCGCCCGCGGAACAACGCCAGCGCGCGGTGCGATGGGATGGTCTTCAAAGTTTCTGAGTACGTGAAGTAATCGCTAAACTTTGCGCCCTTCTCGGCTTGGCCTTCAATCAGTTTCGAATCGACCACAGCATGCACGGTTAGGTAGTCGCGCACGCGGCCAATCAACGTCGCGTCTTCGGCAAAACGTTCCATCAAGATTTGCTTGGCGCCCTCGAGCGCGGCTTTCACATCTGGTACGGCCGTGTCCTTTTCTTGTGTCTTAGGCTCAATCGAGACGTACTTGGCGGCTTCCTCTTCGGGGACAAGCGTTGGATTGGCGAGCAAGTCATTGGCAAGCGGCTCAAGACCGGCTTCGCGCGCAATCATTGCCTTGGTGCGGCGCTTTGGCTTGTACGGCAGATAGAGGTCTTCCAGCGTCGTTTTATCGGCGGCGTTTTCGATGGACGCCCGCAACGCGTCAGTCATCTTGCCTTGCGATTCAATCGACTCCAGCACGGCTGCGCGGCGCTCTTCGAGTTCGCGCAAATAGCGCAAACGCTCTTCGAGTAAGCGCAGCTGGGTGTCGTCAAGACCGCCCGTGGCCTCTTTGCGGTAGCGCGCGATGAAGGGGACGGTAGCACCTTCGTCCAGCAGTGCCACAGCCGCTGCAACTTGATTGGCGTGGGCCGAGAGCTCAGCCGCGAGGCGTGATTGGATCGAAGGCAGCATGAAGAATCCGCGTGAAAAACGAAAGCGCGGATTCTAAGCGAATCAACTGCTTCGCGGGACGCAAATTGATCACGATGGTTTCTTGTGATTAAACGGAGTATTGCGGAAAATGGAGTAGTCACTTGATCAAGTAAACGGAGAGAGTCAATGCGATTGAAGAGAATGGCAAGACGCGGCGTAACAATGCTAGTGATGATCTGCAGTGCCGTCTTCGTTGGACTTGTAGCAGCACAAAGCGCGACCTTGACCTTTCAGCCCAGTCAATACACGAGGCTGGACACCGTTCCTGGAACCCCTGTTGTGAATGGCGCGGGTTCCTTTACGAGCTTCACGGCGGATTTACGTCGTAATGGCAAGCACGACCTATTCATCGGAATGGGCACCTTTCCGCCGACCGCTAAGACTGCCATGCCACTGCGAGTGCTACGTGCAGCCAATGGCGGATTGAGTGACATTACGCGTCAGCTCTTTGGGAATGGGGCCATTCCGCAGCGTATTCATCCGCGCGAAGTCATTACCGCCGACTTTAATGGCGATGGGCGCCCAGACATTTTTGTGGCGGCGCACGGATGGGACACGAGCCCGTTTGAGGGAGAGCGAAACATTCTGATGATCTCGCGCGCCGACGGCACCTTTGAAGATCGCTCCGCGACACTGCCTTCCGATGTCGATTTTTCACACTCAACCACCGCGGCAGACATCAATGGTGACGGCTTTGTCGACGTTTATGTGGGACAAGTATTCGGTGGCGCGCGCGTCCCGCCATACTTTCTGATGGGGCGAGGAGACGGCACGTTCACGCAACGCACCAATAATCTTTTGCCTGCCATGCTCACGCTGGGGCGCAAGTTTGTTTCTAGCCTGCTCGTTGACGTCAATGGCGACGGATTTCCTGATCTCGTCTTGGGTACAGACCACGACGGCGGAAATGCGGACAACATCATTCTGCTGAACGACGGGACTGGCGATTACACGAAGCGGCCGGAGATCAAGCTGCCGCGCAGTACATTTGGCACGAACCAAAACACGATGGACATCGTGGCGCAAGACCTTAATGGAGACGGGCACCCTGACCTCATCATTTGCGGGACCGGCGCCCAACCGTTCTACGTGGGACGCTTTTTGCAAGTGTTGATCAACAATGGCGATGGCACTTATCGTGACGAAAGCAATGCGCGGCTCGTCGGAACCGCATCAAAGTCGACTGGCGCTTGGAATCGATTCATCCGAACCGTTGACATGAATGGCGACGGCGCATTCGACCTCGTCATCAATGTCGAGCAAGGCTATAGTGAAGCCGTCGACATTATCTGGCTCAACGACGGAAAGGGTCGCTTCACCGCTGTTTCGAGTACGGTACTCGCTAACCCGTTGTCATCGGTGGAAGTGGTTGATGTGGACGAAGATAGCCGCCCAGACCTCGTTGAGGTGTCGGCGTTCGAAGGCTATTTGCAATATCGTGTTTTTTTCAATCGCACACCATCTAAAGCGCTGTCGCGACGCGCAGTGAACGATCTAGATGGCGCGGGCAAGTCCGCCTTAGTGGTTGCCAATCAACAGAATCAACTGCAAGCCGGCCGCCTCGTCGGAAACCAACTTCAGTGGACGACGCTCGCTTCTCCATCGGTGGGTTTTCGGCCACTCGGTTTATTTGACATGCAGGGCAATGGCAAATCTGACTTGCCCATGCTGAATCTCACTCAGGGTGACCGGGGCGACGCAGTCGTTTGGCCAGACCTTCAACAGTCGTCAGCAATTACGTTGCGCCAAGTGCGTACGCTTTGGCGGGTTGATGCAACCGGCGACCTTGATGGGGATGGTAAAGGCGACATCGTTTGGCGCTTTACAGGAAATAGTGGAAACATCGACGATACCGGCGTTTCCTACGTGTGGTTCACCGACGGAAACGGCGTTACGCAGGTACGCAAGCGTGGCGGGGCGCCCCTTGATTGGACATTACTAGGGACTGCCGACCTGAATGGCGATGGTGCTGGCGAC
>JAJTHU010000105.1 GCA_021300055.1 Nitrosomonadaceae bacterium
CGTTGGTTGCACCTTGCCACCCGCATTCGGGTCGGCAATCACGCGGCCCGATAACTCGACCGTCTGCGGGTGTTCGGCTTGTACAACGACGGCGGTGCGCACCTGCAACTGTCGCTGTGCGGGCTTTGGCAGGAACACGCTGCCATCTGGCTGGCGTTTGGGCGCATCGGAATTTGCCGATACTGGTGCGGCATCACCGTGATCGTGACCCGGGCCGGCCATGGCGCTTGTTGCGACGGCGAGCAGCAACACGGACAACACATGAATATGCTTAAACATGACGGATCCTTCCCGAGCGACGGCGGATTAATAATGTGCCAACGATGCCGAACACAAGCACCAAAGCAGCAATGGCTGCAGCGCCTTTCCACGACATTGCGGAAGTCGTGTGGTCGTGCCCGGCCTCTGAATCAGGCACGACCAGATTGCCAGCGAGGATATCCCACTCCTCACCAACGGTGAGCGTGAGAGTGATCGGATAGCTGCCTGGCTTTTCGAACGTTCTTGATGGAACGCGGTAGTCGCCATGCTCTGGATGAAACTGCGCGATCGCTTTGAAGGTGCCGCTTTCGATTTCGAGTTTGGCATCAAGCACCGGCGTGTTAGTGGCATACCGATCGATGGTGATGGATAGTTCGCCCCCGCGTAAAACGCCAACGACTTCGAACAGGTCAGAATGCGCGTCGAAGCGCGGCGAGGCCTTTCCCGCAACGGCCGGCGCACCATCGCCGTGGTCATGACCGGGGCCGGCGAAAGCGATGCTGGCAGAAAAAAGTGCCGCCAGCAGCAACGCTTTGGCACCGAAAGTTGAAAACGAATTCATGGGATTTGTCCTGATGCTTGATTGAGTCGGGAGATGCTGCGCGCACGTTCCAGCTGTGCGCGGGCGTGGGAGAGTTCGGCGTCGAAGCGGTCCGCCTCTGCCCGCAGACGGGCCGGCAAGTCCAGCTCGCCCAGCCGGTAGGCCTTATCGAGCAGCGCATGCGTTTCGCGGGTGAGATTCAAGCGCGACTCGGCGAACTCGACCTGTCGCGTTGCCTGCGAAACTTCCTCGGCGGCCGAAGCGATGTCCGCTTCGATCCGCAAACGCGCTTGTGGCACACGCGTTTCGGCTTCAATGCGTTCCGCACCGGCTGTTGCTTGACGCGAACGATTGCGTGAACCAGACGGCAGTGGCACCGTCAACCGCAACACCACACTGCCGGCGGACGATTCGCCAAACGCAGCGCGTTCGCGAACGGTGCCAACCGAAAGCTCCGGCGGATCGTGACGCGTGGCATTGGCCTCCTGCTGGCGTGCACGAGCGGTATCAGCCTCGCTCATCAGTTCGCGCAGCTGTGGATGCTGGTCCAGCGAGAGTGGCACAGTTGACCGCGATTCGTCACCGGACGGTAATTGCGTCAGTGAGGTTAGGCTCAGAAACGCGCGCTCGGATCGAAAGGCTTTTGCGCGCGCATCCGCCTCTGCCGACTCGGCTAGCTTTAACGCGGCGAGGGCCTGATTCCAGTCGGTCCGAGCCGCATCGCCCGCTTTGAATCGCCGCTCGACGTCCGCACTGAGCACGCGAGCGTCGGTGACTTTGCGTGCGGCGAGTACCAAATCACTGGCACCGACTCGCGCCTGCCAATAGGTTTCGCGCACGTCGCCAGCGAGCCGCCACTTCTCGGCTGCAGCATGCGCCTCATATCGTGAGGCCTCGCTTTCGGCAACGACACCACGCGCCGTACGCACACCGGGCATTTGCAACGGGACGCCGATCTCGGCCTCCCACTCGCGTGCGCCAGCATTTTGGTTCCAGCGGTCTGTTTTCTGGCTCACGGAAACACGCGGTGCATCGGCCATCCATGATGCGGCGATGTCGCGCTTTGCCGCACTTTCATCCAGACGCGCGGCGCGCGCTTGTGATACCGGGTGACGAGCCCAAGCACTTTCTATCGCATCTTTAAGTGTGGGCGCGGCGTGTATGTTGGTGCTGAAGCTGCTGCTGAACAGCACCACCACCGCAACCATAAAAGTAGGTGGCGCAATTGACGCTGGTGCATAAAAATTGAATCGCATCGAACTCTCCGAAACACAATGGAAGAATCCGGCGGGCACCGTATGGTGCCGGAACTAGGACATCAGTAAGAACTGAAGACGACAGCCCGCCGGGTCAGGCGAGCGAGACGATCGGCGGGCGGTGTAGCGGGGAGGGTTGGTGTTGCGCGGCGGACAGCAACAGCGGCACGTCGGTGGGCAGGTCGGATTCGAGCGTGCCTACCGTCAAGGGCGCGTTCAGCAATTTTGCGCAACCGAGATGGCACACGCCGCATTCGACATGACCCGCCGAATTTTCATCGGCATCCGATTTGACCGGCTGGTGGGCTTTGCCGTGATCGTGGTGACCGTAGTGCTCGGTAGTGACGATAACGTCCTCTTCACAATAGGCTGACGCCGCCGCATAGGAAAACTGCAGCGGCAGGATCAATATCAGCAAGATGGCGAATAGGCGTTTCATAACGAGGGCGATTGTGACATATGAATACATCAAGCCGCAAGGCAAAGATCAAACTCAAGAACTGGTGCGGCTTTCAGAGAAAGCACTGCTCTGACTACCGCACCAAGTGTTAAGTTCCCACCCCGAGCAATGAAGATCTGGAATTGGCAGAAAGCGATATACGTTGTGGACACTACGCACGGGTGGCGCCTCGCAACAAGCGCAAACCATTGGCCACCACGATCAGACTTGCCCCGGCGTCGGCGAACACGGCCATCCACAGTGTGCCCTGACCCGTCAGCGTCAAAACAAAGAAAACCGCCTTGATGCCCAGCGCAAATACAATATTCTGCCAAAGCACCTGCGATGTTTTCTTCGACAGACGAATGAACTCGGGCAGTTTGCGAAGATCGTCTTGCATCAGCGCCACGTCGGCGGTTTCAATCGCGGTATCGGTACCGGCTGCGCCCATCGCGAAGCCGATGCTGGACCGCGCCAAGGCGGGTGCATCGTTGACGCCATCACCCACCATGCCGACCAGTCCACGTTCAAGAAAAGTTTCAATCGCGGCCAGTTTGTCGTCGGGCATCATGTTGCCGCGTGCATCCGCTATGCCAACTTGCGCGGCCACCGCTTTCGCCGTCTTGTCGTTATCACCCGTTAGCATGATGGTTTCAATGCCCAGCGATTTCAGTTCCGCGATAGCGACTTTGCTGGTGTCGCGAATCGTGTCGGCGACGGCAAAAATCGCCAGCGTTTCCGTGTCTGTGGATAAAACGATAGCAGTCTTGGCTTCCATCTCCAGTCGATCGAGCGCCACTTCCAACTGCGACGAGCGCACTTTCAGCTCTTCCATCAAACGATGGTTGCCCACAAAGTAAGTCACGCCTTCCAGCGTGCCCTTCACGCCTCGCCCGTGCAGCGCTTCAAACTTTTCTACGGC
>JAJTHU010000109.1 GCA_021300055.1 Nitrosomonadaceae bacterium
CCTCCAGCGACGAGCAGCTCACTAAAGGCCGATTGCAGGCGCTCCCGATCGTCCGGATGAACCATATCAAACTGCGACTTGCCGATCATGTCTTTCGGCTCGTAGCCCAGCAGATGCTTCACCGATGGGCTCTGGTAACGAATGATGGAGCTGTGATCGAGCACCGTTACGATGTCCATCGCGCTTTCCGTCAATGCTTTGAACCGCCCTTCGGTCGCGGCAAGCGCCTGTGTAACTTGGCGGAAGTTCGTGACGTCTGTAAGCACCCCAATCAAACCGGCCGCACGTCCATCTGGACCTGTGAAGCGACTTAAATGCTTGACAATGTGACGTTCGACACCGCTGCCATCGACGACCGTGGTCTCACGCACAATTTCGCCGCCAGCCAACACCTCCGCATCTTCAGCGGCAATCGCGTCGAGCGACTCATTAGTGAGCAACTCGGTCGGCGTCTTGCCCACCCAGTCGCGACGGTCCAGGCGATGAAACTGCTCCCAACCTCGGTTAAAGCCGAGGTAGCGCCCGTCTATGCCTTTGTAGAAGATCGGATTGGGAATCACCTCTAGAAGCTGCTGCGTGAAACGCAATTGCTCATCGAGGCGTCGTGCCGTCGCTTTGGTATCAGTGATGTCGGTGCAAGTTGTGAGCACACCGACGATGCCGCCCGCAGGACCAAGCAGCGGTGCGGCGGCGACGCTGACCTCCAGGAGCGCTGTTTGTGGTGCGCCGCCCGATTGCGTTGCCTGATTGCGTTCCCACTGCATTTCGAAGCCATGCAAGGTTTCACCGGCAAGCACGCGATCGCGCATTTCACGCATGCGCTCACGCGATCGTCCACTGGCGAGCGGCGCTTGACCGCCGAGCACGTCACCCTCACGGAGCCCAAACATCTTTTCTGCTGCGGGGTTCCATAGCGTGACAATACCTGTCGGTGTCATCGAAAAAATCGCCAGCGGCGAGGTCTCAACGATCGCCTTGAGGCTGGCATTAAGTGCGCGCAAAGCCTCTTGCGAGTTATGGAAGGCCGACACATCCTCAAGCGAGCCGATGCCGTAGGCGACGCGTCCGCGTGCATCGCGAATCAGTACACCCGAGCGCTGCGCCCAAATCAACGAGCCGTCTTTACGGACGTAACGCTCTTCACGACCAAATACGTCGTCATCAGCCGCATCGAGGAGATCACTTTTTGCACTCGGGTCGCGGTCTGCTGGGTGCAGCAAATCGGAGAAGCGTTTCCCAATCAGTTCATCCGCTGCGTAGCCGAGCATTTCACAGAAGCGCCGGTTGACCGCGAAGAACCTGCCGTCCGCATCGAGTTGCACGAGGCCAACACCAACCAACGCAAATGCCTCACGGAACTTGCGCTCGCTCCCAACCAACGCCGTTTCGCGGTCGTGCACGTCGAGTGCGAGCTGGCGAATCGTGTGCGAAAGCGACTCAAGCTCGGCGTAGTTTTGATGCACCCTCGCTGACCAAGGCAGCTCGGAGGTCGGCGCGGTGCGCAGTTCCTCAGTTAGACGTCGAATAGGGTCGGCAATCTGCTTAGCAAAGATGGCGCCCAACAACGTGGATACGACCACACCGCCAAAACCCCACCACAGCATCATCTGCTGCAAGTGGTCGCGCGCCGCAGCTGGCAGCGAGTCAATGGCCGCGACGCGAAACGCCACGACGCCTAACACAAGCGCGAACGCCAGCGTTGTGACGGCAAACGCCGTCGCAATGCGCAAACGCAAACTCGCTGAGGTGGCGGCGGGTGCCGTGCGCACATCGTTGGCCGCCTCCAGTGCCGCTTCATCATCGGGCACTTCACCCGCAATGCCGACGAGCCGTCGCGACTTGGCTGCGGCTGGCGACCCCTCCGCGTCAAAACCCTCTCGCTCACCCGCAGCGTTCGCGCGGCGACCTTTCGGCTGCGACGGCGTGCTCGACTCAGGCGCAATCTTCATTGCAAGGTCGCGCTAGCGCAGATGCGAGCGCGGCTCCAGTCGTCCCGCTACCGTTAGCAAGGTGGCGGTTCCCTTATTCGACAAATCGGCAGTTGAAGAATACATGCGGGTTGACTGGTGGCGCGCTAATCGCCTTTGGGATCTGCGGAAGATGTGGTTGGCAGATATGGCTGCACCAAGCGACCCGTGACAAGCGAGACTTGACCAGCGTTATCCTCAACCTGAACGCGCGTCAGCGAGGCGCCCTGACACGGCCCCCCCACGCAACGGCCTGAGTCCGGTTCAAACAGCGCTCCGTGCGTGGCGCAAACCAAGTATATGCCCGAATTATCGAAGACCTGCCCGGGTTCCCAATCGAGGGTGGTGCCACGGTGTGGGCAACTGTTGACATAGGCATGAACCTTGCCCTGGTAGGCGATGGCGAACGCGTCCATGTTGCGGCCGTTGAACTCAACGACAAAGCGCGCTGCTAGTCCCGCATCTTGGAGGACTGCGCGCGAGCAAATGACAGCGGCATCGGTTCCGCTCATGCGTGTTGCGTCAGCCATGAATTCAAATCCTCAACGCTATGCGCCACGTACCGGTGCGGCGCCGTGCGAAGCCAATCGGTCGGGTGCGCGCCATAGCTCACCCCAACTGCATCGCATTTTGCTGCGGCCGCCATCTTTAGATCGTGCGTGGTATCGCCGATCATCAATGTTTCGGCAGGCTGCACGCCCGTGAACGCCATCAACTTTTCCAACATGTCTGGGTGTGGCTTGGGCCACCCTTCGTCGGCACATCGCGTGAAATGAAAGTGTCGACGCAGGCCGCTATGATCGAATGCCCGCTCAAGTCCGCGCCGCGGCTTGCCCGTCGCGACGCCCAAGAACCGCTCGCGATGCGCAAGCGCTTCAAGTACCTTTTCGATGCCCGCATAGAGGCGTACCTCGGCGTCTCTGGGAACATAGTGCTCGCGATAACGCGCTGCGAAGCGCTCGACCGACGCTGCGTTGAGCGTCGGGAACAAGTGGCTGATTGAATCGCGAATTCCCAAACCGATGATGTGTTTGGCGGCAGAGGTGCTCGGTACTTCCAAGCCGCAATCGGCCGCCGTGAGTTGAATGCACTCAGCGATGAGCCCGGTCGAGTCCACTACCGTCCCATCCCAATCAAAAACGACGAGCCGGTAACGCATTAGCGGCTCGCGCGGCGGTGCTGCAAATAGCGCTCGAGGGCTTTGCCCGCGCGCCCGCTGATCGGCGCTTCGATGCGCAGCGCTTCACCGGTGAGTGGATGCGCGAACGCAATACGGTGGGCGTGCAAGAACATGCGCTTAAAGCCGCCGTGCGCCGCAGCCGCGACGCGCTTGTTGAGAGCGAAGTCACCGTATTTGTCGTCACCGATGATGGGGTATCCGAGGCTCGCCAAATGCACGCGAATTTGATGCGTGCGTCCAGTGCGAATGTCGCAATCGAGCAACGTGCAACCCGCCACCTCTTCGAGGCGCGTAAAGATGGTGTGCGACTCTTGGCCATCTTCTTCATCGACGGCGACACGTCGCTCTCCCTCGCGGGTGACGTATTTGCTCAGACGGATGCGCACACTCTTTTTGGCGTGCGGCCACTCGCCCTCAACCAGCGCGAGGTAATGCTTTTCAATGCGCTCAGACTCAGGATGGTCGCCTCTGAGCATCGCGTGCAGCGCCACCAACGCGCTGCGCTTCTTGGCGATGAGCAGAACACCTGAGGTATCGCGGTCGAGGCGATGCACCAACTCTAGAAACTTCGCCTCGGGTCGCTGCTCGCGTAGCGATTCGATCACGCCCTTCGAAATGCCGCTCCCGCCGTGCACGGCGAGACCTGCCGGCTTGTCGATCGCCAGCAGCGCATCGTCTTCAAATAGAAAATCCCAAGCAGGGCGGGCGTTTCCAGCCGTTTTTACCTGAAAAACCTCATCTTTGCTGGGGGTTTGGTTTTTGGGAGTTGCCAGCCGCACCGGCGGCACCCGCACAACATCGCCCGCCGCCAAGCGATAGGTCTGGTCAATGCGGCCTTTATTAACGCGGACTTCGCCGGACCGCAGGATCCGATAGATATGGCTTTTCGGAACGCCTTTCAGCTTGGAAATCAGGAAGTTATCGATGCGCTGGCCAGCGTGCGCGTCGTCGATGGTCACCATTTCGACGCGCTGCCCGCCTTGGTCAGCCGCCGGGCCCACCTTCAAGGGTGCATTCACAAATTAAGTTATACTTCTATCTCGTTGATTTTGAATGATGTCTTGCTTTGTTGAGACTGTGGGTGATGCAAGGTTTGTCCTATCGCCACTGAGTGTCAGCACAGGAGCCTCCTTCAATCTCACCGCCCGAGGTCGCTCCAAGCTCTCCCGCGCAGTTTTTCAAACACACTGCCAGCGTTTGCAAAGTGGTACATCGACGCGGAAAACGACGGTCGTTTTCGCTCACCGCAAGCCCTGCTTGGCAAGTAGCGATACTAAACGAAGTACTGTAATAACGACGCACGCCGTTCGAGCCTTTCGTCCAAAGACGTAAGGGCGAACACTAGGCTGCGGGCAAGACTTGGTTTTTCGCGGTGGGTCCGACGCGCGACTGTCCTTAAATTTTGACAGCGCGGCACCGGAGCGATCGTGTATCGAAACTGGTGGGCATGTTGAATTGCCCTCTTCTCCACAAGACCTAAAGATGTTTAGCATCCAGCGATTCACCCCGATACCCAGTCCGTTCGCGTGCCCCTCGGGCTACGCGCGGGGTATCGTGATGCTCCGCTGAGGCGCGTGGTGCCACCGCGCCACCTGCGGGTGACGCGCGTTTCGATGACCAGCCCTTGAGGCAAGCCCCTCAAGCGCGCGCTGGTTGACCCTGTCCTGCTGCGCCCGGTTGCAACGCGCCTGCGGGAAGGATTTCAAATGAAACGCATGTTGTTTAACGCCACGCAAGCAGAGGAACTGCGCGTGGCCATCGTCGACGGTCAGAAACTCATCGACCTCGATATCGAGCACGCTGGTCAAGAACAGCGCAAGTCAAACATCTACAAAGCCAAAGTGACGCGCGTTGAGCCGTCGCTTGAAGCGATCTTCGTCGACTACGGCGCGGAACGCCACGGCTTCTTGCCATTCAAGGAACTCACGCGCGAGTACGTCGCGGGTGACGACGGCGATGGCACGCGCGCTAAGGTCGCGCAGAACATCAAGGTTGGCCAGGAACTGCTGGTTCAAGTCGAGAAGGACGAGCGCGGCAACAAAGGTGCAGCGCTCACCACCTATATCTCGCTGGCCGGTCGCTATTTGGTATTGATGCCAAACAATCCGCGCGGCGGCGGCGTGTCGCGCCGCGTCGAAGGCGAAGATCGCGCTGAGCTGCGCGAGACGCTCGACCAACTCGAAGTACCGCAAGGGATGTCGGTGATCGCACGCACCGCCGGCATCGGACGCTCGGCAGAAGAACTCAAGTGGGACTTGAACTACCTACTGCAACTCTGGGAAGCCATCGAAGGCGCCGGCAACGACGTCAAGGCGCCCGAGCTGATCTACCTCGAATCGAGCTTGGTGGTTCGCGCAATTCGCGACCTGTTCCAGCCGGACATTGGCGAGATCCTCGTCGATACGCAAGAAATCTTCGAACAAGCGCAGTCGTTCATGTCGACGGTGATGCCGGCCAACGTGAACAAGGTCAAGCTCTATCGCGATGACGTGCCGCTGTTCTCGCGCTTCCAAATCGAGCACCAGATTGAGACGGCCTATCGTCGTGACGTATCGCTTCCGTCAGGCGGCGCGATCATCATTGACCATACCGAAGCGTTGGTGTCGGTGGACGTCAACTCGGCGCGCGCGACCAAGGGTCACGACATTGAAGAGACCGCATTCCGCACCAACTGCGAAGCCGCCGATGAAATCGCGCGCCAGCTTCGATTGCGTGACTTGGGCGGCCTTGTGGTCATCGATTTCATCGACATGGAATCGACCAAGAACCAACGCGAAGTCGAGAACCGACTGCGCGACGCATTGCGCCACGATCGGGCGCGCGTCCAAACCGGCAAGATTTCGCGCTTCGGCTTGCTCGAACTCTCGCGTCAGCGCTTGCAACCTGCGCTATCCGAATCTTCGTATATCCCCTGCCCGCGCTGCCACGGCGTTGGGCATATTCGTGACACCGCCTCTTCGGCGCTGCACGTACTGCGCATCATCCAAGAAGAAGCGATGAAAGAAAACACGGCGGCGGTTCACGCGCAGGTGCCAGTTGACGTTGCAACCTTCTTGCTCAACGAAAAGCGTCAGGACATTCACAAGATCGAAGTCCGCTTCAAGGTTAATGTGCTGCTGCTCCCGAACGTGCACATCGAGACGCCAAACTACGAGATCGAGCGTCTGCGTCACGATTCAGAAAAGCTTGATCAGGTGAAGCCATCGTACGAGATGGTAAACAAACCCGTTGATGATCTCGCGACCAAGTTGCCCACAACCGCTGCCGAAGCAAAGCCAAGCCGCCCAGAGCCGGTCGTTA
The DNA here is from genome assembly GCA_021300055.1 of Nitrosomonadaceae bacterium. Classification (GTDB taxonomy): domain Bacteria; phylum Pseudomonadota; class Gammaproteobacteria; order Burkholderiales; family Usitatibacteraceae; genus UKL13-2. The sequence continues at coordinate 6,448 of JAJTHU010000109.1, forward strand.
AGGGCATCACGCCTGAGCAGCCCGCACCAGTCGCGGCAGATCCGGCACCCGCAGGCAGCGCACGCACACCGCGAGCAGTCGAATCACAAGACTACGCACCGGTGCAGAGTACTGGCTTGGCCGCGCCGAAGCCGTCGCTGTGGCGTCGAATGGTCGGGTTCTTTAGCGGTGAACCAACGACCGCAACCCCTGCACCGACAACGCAGTCGACCACCCAGCGCGCCGCAGGCGGACGCGATGGCAACGACTCGCGCGATAACCGCGAGGGACGCGACGGACGTGGTGGCAAGAACGAGCCGCGCGGTGAGCGCGGACGTAATGAACGCGGCGGACGCAATCGTAATGATCGCGGCGAACGCAAAGGCGAGCGCCCTGAAGGCGCCGAGCGCAAAGATGGCAAGCGCGGCAATGAACAACGCGCCGACGGACGCGGAAATGAACAGCGGCGTCAAGAGCGCGGCCCACAGGGACAGCAGCAGCCAAAGGCGCAAGGTCCGCGCTCAGAAGACGGCAAGCCAGCAGGAAACCAAACGGATGCTGGCGCCGAGTCCACGAGACAACCCGGTAGCACCCCGCGTCCTGCACTCGAATCGCGCGCGCCAGACCAGGAGCGTGATGGCGAGGGTCGTGGCCGTCGCCGCCGCGGTCGCGGTGGACGTGGCCGAGGTGGACGTGGCGAAGGCGATGCGCGTCAGCCTGGCGCAGTAGCGTCCGAGGGCATGCAAGAGGCCGACAGCAACGCAGCGATGACCAGTGCGGCAGGCGATACCAGCGGCACTGCGACTCCAATGGCCTCAATGAGCTCAATGGCCCCGATTGTAACGATGGCAGAAGAGCGCGTCGCACCTCCACAAGCCCCTTTGCAAGCGAATGTGCCAGCCCCGGAAGCGATGCCTGCTCCGGTGATGGAACAGCCTGTTGTGGCGGCGAGACCAGCTCCAACGGTCCCCACGCCTGTTGCCGCCCCAATTGTGCCCGCAAGCGCGACCGCCGAGACAGTTGCTTACGTTTCCACCGACGCGCCGACCGAGCCGACACCTGCACCAGCGGCTACGCAGGCAGCTTTCGTACAGCCAGTCGCGCATGTTGCACCGGCCGTGGTCGATCAAATTGGCGATGTAGCACCTGTTCGCACCACGCCTCGCCCGCGCCGGGATCGCTCAGCGGCAGCGGTAGAGCCACTAACCTTTATCGAAACGGCAGCTGGCGCCGCTCAAGCGACCCCGGTGCAACACACGCTCGCCGAGTTTGAGCCGCCGCGCCGCCAAGCACCGCGCCCACGACGCACTCGGACGGTGACCAACGAGCCGCTGCAAGTGGTTGAAACGGTGAAGGACAGTTCGGCGCCGAACTAGCCATTGCTCGAAGCTGCAAAACGAAACGGGGGCCTGAGCCCCCGTTTCGTTTTGCGCGGACAATAGCGGCTAGCGCGGCACCGCCGACACACTCGTCGAAATGGTTCCTGCTGCTGAGTTAGCCACGCTAACAACACCATCTACGCCCATGATCCAAACAATCAGCCGACCGCTTGGATCCTGCCAGACAATATCCTGAATCCCGTCGCCGTTTAGGTCGCTCGCAGCGAGAAACCGCCACTGCGGGTCCGCCGTTAGGCTGGCCGTCACCGTTGAGACAACAGGAACAGACAACGTTGACGACGTACAGGATGCGTTGGGGTCATCAGGTGCTCCTGTGTAAGCCGGCAAGCTGGTACCCCGCGCATCATAAGACATGATA
>JAJTHU010000269.1 GCA_021300055.1 Nitrosomonadaceae bacterium
AGGACGCGCGAATCGTGCGTCGAGCCAACGGGATTCCGGTGTCAAACGGAGCTGCGTTGACCGCCGTGAGGGGCTGGTCGGAGCGGAACTTGAAGAACTCCTTGCGGCTATCGAAGCCAACCGCGGCGGATACGGGACCGCCCGGCAATCTAAAGATCTCGCCTGAGATGGAGCCATCTAGCTGGTCTACCCCGGCTTCACCACCAAACAGAGACTGGCCGGTTGCGCTTGCGCCGTTGATCAACGCCATCGCTTGTGGCGTTTGCTCTTGGCCTGGAAGTGCCCAGATGTTGATCAAGCCGGTGCCGAGGGCGGCGCGCAGCGGGACGTCAAAGTAGTAACCGCCACGCAGCGTTGAGCCCGCGCTGTTCCCCGCTTGTGAGTAGCCGAGCTTGTAGTCGAACTTCCCAATCGTACCCTCCAAGGCAACCATCGCCCGGAACGACGTCGAGACGTTATTGCTCTCGCGCTTTCCGCAGGGGATACAACGCCAACGCCATGCGATCGGCAGGTTGTTGTTATAGGTCGGGATGAACTGGCTCAAGCTCTGGTAGAAAGGGCCGCCGACAGGATACGCGGCACCGTTTGCGATGCTGCCGGTAAGCTGCACTTCCTCGAACTGGTTGGTCGCCTCGGTGCGAGAACCGACCAACTCGACGATCGCCGTATGGTTGTCGCTAAACGCCCAAGTGCCACGGACCACTAAGTTTTGACGATCAACTGGCTGGATGAGGACGCGTTGCTTGCCGTAGTCATATGCGCAGCCACGGGCTGAGTTGTAGAACGCAGGGCCAAGCACATCAGCGCGGTACTGGAACTGATCTGGAAAAATGTCGCAGCGATTCTGGAAGCTCAGTAAGTTCGCGCGGTTCATGAAGATATTGGTGACCGGCAGGGTGTACGAGCCGATGATCGGGGAGCCGATCGGGTTCACGCCCATTGCGGTCCCAGCGCCTTGGTTCTGCGTGGCGAACGGACCGCCACCGGTGTCGGGAGTCAGCCCGCGGTTAGGCTGGTTACCGTTAACGAAGCTGCGTTGCGAGCCCGCTAGTTTTTCCTGACGGTCCAACGTGTAGCTTGCAAGGATGTTGAAGCCATCTTTGGCAAGGTTGCCTATACCGCCAACCAGAGACGCGCGCGTGAAGTTACCGCCGCCATCGTGGGTAATGTTGGTGGACGCGCTGGCTTGCAAGCCTGTGAAGTCTTTCCGCAGGATGAAGTTGATCACACCGCCGATCGCATCCGTACCGTAAACGGCGGAAGCACCATCCTTTAGAACTTCGACCCGTTGCACTGCCGCCAAAGGAATCGAATTCAAGTCGACCGCGTTACCGCGTGCGCCGTGCGTGGAGACGCGTCGGCCATTTAGAAGGATAAGGGTGCTGGAGGCACCGAGGCCGCGCAAGTTCGCAGACGCGACGCTGTTGCTGTTTCGATTCTCGTTGGCGTTAACGCTGAAAGCGACGTTGGAAGACATGTTGTCCGCGCCGCTGCCGTTGGCAGAGAGCAGCATAACGAGTTGCTCGGCGCTTGTGATGCCGTCGCGCTCGATCTCTTCCGCCGTAATGACTTGCAGCGGCGTCGCGCCTTCAAGCTGAACGCGTTTGATGCTTGAGCCGGTGACCTCAATCTTTTCTGTCTTCGGTGCGGCTGGCGCTGCTGCGGGACGTGGTGCCGCAGCGGGGGCAGCGGGCGGGGTCGCGGGTGTTTGTGCCATCGCTGGCCCAGCAATGCAAACGAGCGAGACCAGTTGGGCAAGCTTCTTGAGTTTCACTTGGCTCTCCTTAGCGTGAAGTGCGGTAAGACGGTAGATTGGGCGTTACGAAGCGGTGATGGTCGGGTGCTCAACATAGCAAACCATTGAGCCATGGGGTCAAACCAAGTCACGGTGCCGGCTCGACAGGCATGTCGCCGGTCGGCTGACGGCGGGCGTTGCCCAGTAGAGCAAGTCGCGCGGCGGACTCAGGTCGGGGCGGTACCAAAAACTTAATACCAATATACTACCAATTGCGAAACTGATGCAGCGCGTCTCAGAAATACAACACCGCGCTGCACACGCGATTGAGACGTGATTTTTGGCCCGTATTGGACATATAGGATTCCCTGAATGAGGTGTTTGGGCATTTCGGTATTGCTCGCTTTCTTTGCGGGCGGCCTCGCGTCGGCACCAGCGCGCGCACAGAGCGCGTCGGACGTGTCGTCCAGTATCGGGCGCAGCATCGTCGAGGCGCTCAGCACACGGGGGTTACCTGAAACCAGTCTCGGGGCGACCGTAGTGCGCGTCTCGGACGGCAAGGTGATCTGGCAGCAACGCGCCGAGGTGCCGATGCAACCGGCCTCAACCATGAAGGTAGTCACCAGCATCGTTGCACTCGATACGCTCGGTCCAGCGTTTCGAGCGCGCGCCGAGTTGGTGACGGCGGCGCCAATTGTCGATGGCGTCCTGCAAGGCGATCTGGTCCTGCGCGGCTATGGCAATCCGGACCTAGAGTGGGAGGATTTCCGGAACATGCTCCTAACACTACGCGAGGCAACCGGGGGCAAGGCGATCCAACGCATCGCGGGCAACTTGATTGTCGACCGCCAGTTCTTTTCGCCGTCGCGGCTTGACTTGGGGGTTCCGCCGTTCGACGAGACGCCAGAGTTTCGCTACAACGTCATTCCAGACGCGACGCTGATCAACATGAACCTGCTGCGTTTCGACATTGAATCCGACGGCAGCGGATTTCGCGTCCGAACAACGCCCAAACTGGAGGGTGTAAAGCTGATCGCCAATATGAATCTTGCCGATCGCGCTTGCGACAAGTGGGAGGAGGGCTGGCGTATTCCCACGACGGTCAAGGCGGTGAGCGGCGAGATCAGGGTTTATCTCGAAGGGAGTTTTCCGCGCAACTGTGCCGCTTCACCTGCCATCAACGTGATTGACCGCGCCGATTACGCGGCCCGCTTGTTCCAAAGCCTTTGGCGAGGACTGGGAGGAGAATTTTCTGGTGCCGTGCTTGAAGCGAGTTCACCAATCCCCATTGAGGGTTTTCGCGTGCTGGCCGAGCATCGCTCGCGCGCGCTCGCGGAGTTCACCCGGAACATCAACAAAGTTTCGGACAACACTATCACCCGCACCGCATACCTGTTGTTGGGCGCCGGAGAACGCGCGGACCCGCAGCAAACATCGCTTGCAAAGGCGGAGGCGACGGTTCGTGCTTGGATGCGGAGCCGCGCGATTGACGACGATGGAATGGTGATCGACAACGGCTCCGGGCTTTCACGGACAGAGCGATTGACGGCACGTCAGCTCGCCGAAATCTTGCGTGCGGCGGCACGAAGCAAGTGGGCTCCAGAGTTTGTTTCAAGTTTGCCGATTGCTGCGACAGATGGTTCTATGCGGGCACGGCTGCGCGATACACCCGCGGCGGAAACCGCGAGAATCAAGACCGGAAGTCTGCGCAACGTTGTGTCGGTGGCAGGCTATGTCACGGATCGGCGTGGCGAGACCTACGCGGTTGCGGCGATGATCAATGATGATCGTGCCATTCGCGCGGGCGGTCGACAAGTATTGGACACTCTGCTTGAGCGGGTCGCGTCAATGGGTCAGTAATCTTGCGAAGTTCGTTGCTCTGCCTCCATTACGTCCAAACCAACACAGTCGTCCCTCGGCACACGCCGCCACACTTCGCATCACACCGCGTTAACGTTGCTTCGCGCGACACTTCGATAAGCCAACCTCGATATGCCAAACGTCCCACTAAGTTTCAAATCCGTACAGTTCTCTGGTCGTGCTTCAGGACCAAAGCTCATCGTCACTGGGGCGGTTCACGGCAATGAGACGTGCGGCACCGAGGCCATCTCCCGGGTCTTGGCTGATATCGAAAGTGGACGCATCCAGATCCGCGCGGGGCACGTCACGTTCGTGCCTATTACAAATCCGCTCGCATACAACAAGGCGCAGCGCAACGGCGACCGCAATCTGAATCGTAATCTTTATCCTGTTGCGTCGCCAAAGGACTTTGAAGACCACATCGCCAATTGGCTTTGTCCGTTGCTTGCGCAACACGAAGTGCTACTCGATCTGCATTCAACGCGTGCGCAAAACCCCGGCTTCGCCATGCTCGGTCCCTTGGACAACGATGGTCCGCTACAGCCCTTCAGTTTTTTTGAAAAGGAGCGCGCGTTGGCGTCCCGTCTTGGCGTGAGCCGTTTTGTGGATGGCTGGCTTGGCACCTATGCTCTCGGTGTTGAGCGTCGTCGCGCTCGCGCGGCTTCATTGGGGGTCTCACCTGAAGTAATCAACAACGCGTTGAATACGGACACGCGCTACGGTGTGGGCACCACTGAGTACATGCGCTCGGTTGGGGGGTACGCGATTACCCTCGAGTGTGGGCAACATGACGATCCGCTATCTCCTGAGGTTGGCTACCGAGCGATTCTGAATACACTCGCGTTTCTCGGCATTAGCGATGGCGTTGCGCCACCACCGGTTGCGCAAGCAGAGCATCTGCATATGTACGAGGTGATGGACCGCTACGACGCGGAAGATGTGTTCGCGCGTGAATGGGCGAGCTTTAATCCGCTGCGTCGAGGGGACTTGATCGCCACGCGCGCTAACGGAGCGCAGATCGTCGCCGAAGAGGACGGCTTCATCATGTTTCCAGACG
>JAJTHU010000095.1 GCA_021300055.1 Nitrosomonadaceae bacterium
CGTCCCACGCGATCGCGCTCGGCGGGTAGCATTGCGCCGAGCGGAGATGCCGCCACACCTGCTGCCCACAAGATGGTGCGGCAGTTGACGCGTTCACCTGCTAATTCATAGCCATTGTCGTCGATGGCCGTCACCGGCGCGCCACAGCGCACATCGACCCCCAGCTTGATGAGATGCGCCTGAGCAGCGTGGGAAAGCGACTCTGGGAAACTTGCCAGCACCCGCGGACCCGATTCGATCAAGCGCACTGTCGATTGACGCGGATCGATATGGCGAAACTCGTTGCGCAAGGTGTGCCGTGCGATTTCAGACAGTGTTCCTGCAAGCTCCACACCCGTTGGCCCACCGCCGACAATCGCAAAGTGCATCCACTCGTTGCGCATCTCTTCCGATGTAGCCAACTCCGCCTGCTCAAACGCAAACAGGATCCGCTGACGGATGTGCAGTGCGTCGTTCAGCGTCTTCAGGCCCGGCGCGTGCGGCGCCCAAGTGTTGTTGCCGAAGTAGGCGTGCGTCGCGCCCGTAGCAACAACAAGCGTGTCGTAGGCCAACGCCGCGCCATCCTCGGTGGTCACTTGCTTCGCCGACACATCGATGCCGACCACTTTGCCGAGCCGGACCTCAACGTTGCTTTGCTTACGCAGGATGTGGCGCAGCGGTGCAGAGATATCGGGCGCTGAGAGGCCCGCGGTCGCCACTTGGTACAGAAGCGGCTGGAACAGATGATGATTGGACTGATCAATGAGCGTAATGCTCACCGGGGCCGACGCGAGGCCTCGCGTCGTCCACAGGCCGCCGAAGCCACCGCCGATGACGATTACTCGATATCGTGAGGTACTCATGGGTACGAGTGTAAGAATAAAAGGGGTCGGCGTCGATGTTTCAAGACACCAGTATCCATGAGCGTTTCCAGCGACTTATGTTTGAAAACGCCCGGCAATAGGGCGATTTGGTTTTTTTCCCGTCTTTTCGCATCTTTCCGCTATACGACAAGAGCTTAAGGACTGATCTGGCGCACCATACATGCATGTCATAGCCTGCTTTGTTGTTGACTAATGCCGCCTTTGACCTGCATAATTCCTACTAAATGCAAGCTCTGACCGGCATACATAGGTGTCAACATGTCCAGCCCATCAAACTCTCTCTTACTGCGTCGCGCGCAACTGTCTGATGCGCTCACTGCATTCGCTCCGGTTGCAAACACATCCCCACCCGGGGGCGGCTGGTTGCGAGCGATACGCGAGGCACTGTCGATGACACAGTCACAGTTGGGTGCGCGTGCAAAAGTCTCACGTCAAGCGATTCAAGATTTCGAGCGTGCCGAAGCCGAGCGTCGAATCACGCTGGAGAGTTTGGATCGGCTTGCGGCGGCGATGGATTGTCGGGTGGTCTATGCGATTGTGCCTGTGGACAACACGCTAGACGGCCTGAGAACACAGCAGGCGCGAAAACAAGCGGAAGCAGCGATGGGACCGGTCGCGCATACGATGGCGATGGAATCGCAAGCGGTACCTCCGAGCATTCGCGAACGCCAGATTCAAATGCTAATGGCAGAGTTGCAGTCGGGCAGTGCGCGCAATTTGTGGAAATAGGTTCACACACCCATGCAGCTTGATTACCCGGAGGGTGCCACACCTTTAGATCCAGATGAAGCCGCAGGCTTGAAGCCCAAGCACATCATCAATCACGGCCAGCTAAATGAGTGGGAGCTGGCGAATGTGTTGCAGGGCGAGCGCTGGGCTTTCGGCGGAACGAGAAAACGCAAGTTTTCAAATGTCGACGACTTACTCTCACTCGATTTCATCCGCGAATTGCACAAGCGCCTGTTTGGCGAGACATGGCGTTGGGCGGGTTCATTTCGTTCAACCGAGAAGAACATCGGCGTTGATCCGGCAAAGATTGCATCAAACCTAAACGATCTTTGTGAAGACGCTAAAACGCAGCTTGCATACTCGAGCTATCCACTAGATGAGATTGCCGCGCGATTGAGTCATCGGCTTGTGTCGATTCACCCGTTCGCGAATGGCAACGGCCGTTTATCGAGGACGTATGCCGATTTGATCTTGGTCGAGTGCGGCACAGCGCGCTTTACGTGGGGCGCCGCCAATTTGACTACCGAGAGCCGAGCACGCGCCACATACTTAGCAGCGCTGCGCGCTGCGGACGCGAGAAACTATCGACCTCTGCTGCAATTTGTGCGGTCTTAGTCTCTGACTAGGGGACGCCCGCTCCTACCTCGCCGACCCCTTCAACAGCTCCCGCAAATACGGCTCCCAAACCGCCGCGCGTGTATGCGTGCCGTGACCGAAGGTCTGCTCTGAGGCGGGAATCAACACGAACTTGCCTTTGGCCATGCGCTTGGTTTCGCGCTCGGCCATGGTGAGCTCGGGCGGATTGATGAAATCATCCGCGGTGTTGATGAACATCACCGGTACTTTGATGCGCTCAAGATTTGGCGATGGATCGTAGTTGCGCGAGGAATCGACGGCGTACAGAAAGTCATTCGCGTCCAAGCCGGTCATGTTGCGCGCGAAGGCCTCTTCAAGCAGTCTGTCGGCAGCGTCACGCGTTGGCGCGTCCTTTTGCATTTGAATCGGTGCGGAGCCGGCGATGATGAGCATGTTGGCGACGGTGATGAGCGCGTTCTTCGGTTGCTTTAAGTAGTTACCGCCCATCCACTCAGGATCGTTACGAATGGCGTCAATCGCCATCTTGCGCCACACACGATTACGTCCTGCAATCGCCACGGGCTGACACGCGAGCGGCATCAGTGCATCGCTATAGTCCGGGTGCGTCACGCCCCATACGAGGGCGTGCATGCAGCCCATCGACGTGCCAAGAATCAAGCGCAGATGATTCACGCCGAGGGCTTCTTCCAGCATGCGCTTCTGCGCCAGCACCATGTCGTCGTAGTCGTAACGTGGGAACTTGGTGCGCAAGCCATCGCTCGGTTTGCTCGACCGACCATGCCCTAAGTTATCGGGCAGCACGATGAAGTAACGCTGCGCGTCGAGCGCTTGGCCCGGCCCGAACAGCACATCGGTGAAGATGGGGCGAAGCAGGCTGCGTGCGGACCCACCCGTACCATGTAGCAACAGCACGGCGTTGGTCACACGGCCACTCGCATCGCGCTGTGGTTTGCCGAGGGTGGTGTAGTGCATGCGAACTTCCGGCAACACCTCGCCGCTTTTGAACTTGAAGTCCTTGAGGATAGCGGTACCTTCGACCGTCGCATGTGTCGTCTGTGCGGCAGACGTTGTAGAGGCGCACGCAAGAGCGAAGCCGACGACGAGGGCAAATGCGGTGTTGTGCAGTATTGGTGCGAAGCGCATAGGGTTCTCTTTAGTTTTTTGTGCGGCACCACGCGCTCACGAGATGCGCGAGGAGAACACGAGACATCTGGGGACACTACATTCTCGCCGAAAGCAGTCGCCTGCCAACGCGTAACACCATCGGCGACGCGGCATACTTGCGGCTCACTACACCATCGTCCTCTTTTACCTCGCTCGCATCCATGCCCACCGAACGCGAACCACCGCCGCGC
>JAJTHU010000291.1 GCA_021300055.1 Nitrosomonadaceae bacterium
ATCGGCGTCGCTTTCGGCAACGCACAAAAACTCGCCAGCGTACGCGCTATTTTGTTCCAGCACTGGCGCCAAGCCCTGTGGGTAAATGTTGATGCCGCGCAGTTTGATCATGTTGTCCGAGCGGCCTAGGAAGCCCTCGATGCGCTTGAAGCCAAGCCCCCAAGACGACGCTCCCGTCTTTACTGCCGACACATCTTTGGTGTTGAAGCGAATGCACGGGTAAACGTCATCCTTGTACAGACAGGTGACGATGATGTTGCCGTTCTCACCGTCAGCGACGGGGAGATCGGTATCGACATCACCGATCTCGACATACTGCGCATCCTCCATGACATAAAGCCCATCATGGTCAGGCCCTTCCGCGGCGATGCAGCCGGTATCGCCCACACCATACCAATCGAATACTTCGCAGTCACCCCATGATGCGGCGAGCGCCTCGCGCGATTCGCGCCCGAGGTGCCCAGAAATAATGCGCACCGGAATATCGCGGCCCGGCACGATGCCGGCTTCGTGGGCAACCTCGGCGAGCTTCTTGATGTAGTCCGCAAAACCCACCACGGCGGTCACGCCGAAATCGCGCATGATTTGCACTTGCTGCGCAGAGCGTGTTTCCACGCCAGTACCCGCCGAGAGAAACACGGCGCGTGTGTAGTGCAACACCGCTTCGCGCACATAGTGGCCGCCGTTGATCAAGCCGTGGCCATACACCGAGTGCACGCGATCGCCCTCGCCGATGCCCTGAAACGTATACGCCCGGCCGAGCAATAGGTTTTGCACCTCGCGACCACGCGGGCCGAACGGCAACGGCTGGGGGCGACCGGTGGTACCACTCGTGGTGTGCAGCACCATGCTCGGGCGCTCGTCTGGCGCATAGCTATCGAGGCCGTGGTAGTCGCCCATCGGTGGATGTGCTTCGACGCTTTCCATGATCTCGGTCTTGGAAACCGTTGGGAGCTTGGTGATGTCTTGCAGACCACGAATGTCACCGGCTTCGATGCCCTTCGCGCCCCACAACCGCTGATAAAACGGAATCTTCCATGCGCGCGCCATCAGTTGCTTGAACTGCGTATCTTGCCAAGCGAAGAGCGCGTCGCGGCTCATCGCCTTCGGGCCAACATAGCGCGCGGTGAAATCCTCCCCGATGGGATAGTCTCGGCGAAGTTGCTCCCAATTAAACGAATCGAAGTAAAGCGGGCGGGCCATGAGTATTTGGGTGAGGTAAGAGCTGTGGCTCAGGATGATTGTTGGGGTGTATTGGGAATCGTGCGCGCAAATACCTCGCGCACGTCGGCACATGTTTCGATGTCATCGATTGCCGCTTGCAGCGCAGCGATGCCATGGTCGTCCAGCGGTTCCGGCGCGGCGCGGCAGCAATCGACAAATTTTTGGCGCTGCGCGTCTTCACTCATCCGCGCCTCTGGCGCGCCGTACACATGCGGCATATCGATCGCGAAGGTTTGCCCAGCGCGCGTCTTCACCAATAGTCGCTGCGGTGCCAATGCGTTGGGATCGGTGTTCGCGTCGGGCTGCACCCCAACGCGCGCCGACAACTTAGCCAGATCGTCTGCGGAGAGGTTGGCCGCGGTGTACGCATCGAGTCCGACGCGCCCATCGCGCAGCACCAGCGCCAGCAAATACGGCAAGCAAAGGCGCGCGTAGTTAACGGGCATTTGCGCTTGGTAAGGACGATCCACCAACTGACGTATAAGCGGCGGCGCAAACAGCGTAACCGACTCAATGTCACCTGCACTCAGCGCATGCTGCTGCATGAATTTGATCAGCCCCGAAATGCCGCCCTGCGCCGCGCGCCCAGTCGGATACGGTTTGTGTGCCACACGCGTAATCTGCCAAACCTGCCCCAACTCTGCGAACGGTGCAGTCGGCGACGCGGCGCCGTCCTCAATAAGTGCAAAGTAACCGTAACGACCGTCGAGCACATCGTGTGGTCCACGAAAACCGACCGCTGCGAGGTCTGCGGCGCACACCGCCGCACGCGCCGCAAACGCGACTTGCAAGGCCAGCGCAGGCGTGCCTTCAATATGCGCTTGCATGGTTCCGGCGAGCTGGCTGTAGGCGAGACCCATCGCGTCACGCGTCTGCTGCTCAGAGAAGCCACCTAGCCACGCGATCCCGGCGGTCGCGCCGAGACAGCCGCATTGCGCGGGCCGGAAGAATCGAATCGGCCTCGTTGCCGACATACCGATCACCGTCGCCACATCGACGGCCAGCGCCAATGCTGCTAGGAATCGAGTTCCACTCACGCCCCCCGCACGCTCCGCGTACGCGCCTAGCGCGGCAAGAATAACCGCCATCGGATGCACGACGGCGCGCTCGTGTACGCAATCAAACTCTTGGTTGTGGATATGGAACGCATTTCGTAGTGCGGCCGAAGGTGCAGGCAACGTTTGCGTGCTACCCCAAACACGTGCCCCACCCTGCGGGGCTAGACCCCACTGCGCCACGACGGTCGCGACGAGTCGCGATTCCGCGACGCGCGCACCCGCCAGGGCCACGCCCATGCTATCGCGCATGAACATCTTCGCTGCGGCACGCGCAGCAGCGGGGACACTCGCTGCATCGCGGTGCGCCTCAAGATGCTCAATGATTTGCGAGATGTGGTTCATCTCAGCGGATCGATCGGCTTGTGGGCAAGATTGCAGGGCGCTTCATGCGGCACGCCGTACTGCATTGGCATGACCAGAACCGGCGGTCAGCTCGTTTGCTGATGGCCACTGGGCGGTCCAATTGCGGCAGTCGCTTGACTGCTGCAGGGCGCGCGTACTATCCAAGATGCTGGCGATGCGCGAATCATCACGAATGCCGACCGACGCCAATAACAATCGCGCCTTGCTCATGACGTCGTCAGGCGCAAGAGGCCACTCCGGGTCGCCCCACGCATCGGCCTGCGTATGCGCAATGGTCGCGCCGTCGCGCAACCCAAAGGCGACGCTCGCCGCGTAGTGCGTGGGAAAGGCCGCACTCATCTCGACGCGCTCGCTCACTCGCACTATTGATCGCCAACGTGCGAGCGCAGGGTCTGCAAGTGAAGCCGCTTCGAAGTGCTGCATTTCAGGACGGCCATGCGCGAGCACGGCTGCAACACAATGCTGCAAGCTGAACTTCGCCTCCAGTGTGGTTTGCGGGTTGGGCTTGTCGCAAAAATCGATGGCGCTACGGTAGGTGCCAATGTCGATGGACGTAATCGCATCAACGCGATGCCCCGCTGCTTCTAGGGCCGAACGTGCAGCAAGCGCGGCGTCGATGCATGGGTGAGCGTGGCGGCAAGCGGGCCACGGCTTGAATGAGACTTCGTGGATCAACCAACTGTCGAGCGGGGCGCGCAGCACATCGTTAGCATCAGCGCCGTCCGTCATCGCGGCGAAGAGTCCTTGTGGTCCCTCGAGAAATCGCGATGGTCCACGGACGCCGTGCAAGGCGAGTTGTGCGGCTTCCACACCCGATTGCGCCGCAAGTGCATTGTGCAAAGACTTCGTTTCGCAGGCTTCGTGGCGCATCTGCCAAAGGCCACCCGTGCGCGAGCCCGCGTTGGCAAGCGCCCATACGGTGCGCTCCACGTCGAGCCCAAGCAAAGATGCGGCGGCCGCCGCCGCGCCAAAGCTCCCGCATGTGCTGGTGTTATGAAAAAACCGGTAGTGACTCGTGCCTAGCGCACGGCCAATGCGAATCGTCGCTTCGTAGCCGCGCACGATTGCGCGCAGCAGTTCTGCACCGCTCGCACCAATGCTCTCTGCAACTGCGATGGCAGCCGGAACGATGATCGGCCCGGGGTGCAAGATCGAAGTGCGATGGAGATCGTCCATCTCCAGAATGTTGCCCACCGCCGCATTGAGCATCAGTACCTGCGAGGCCTCACCCGATGCCGCTTCGCGACCACAAATGCTTCGGCACTTTGGAACCGAAGGGGCCGCACCAAACGCCATGCGCGCCGCCATAAACCCAGCGGCCGCCGGTTGTGTCGTTGCGTAAACGGACTGCCCAAGCCAATCAACGACATGCAGCACCGCACGCGCCTGCGTGTCCGCATCAACGGGACGCGCAAGATGCAGCGCGAGTCGTTGCAGTACGCTCGGCGCCACGTGACTGGCGTTACTCGTTGAAATTTGTCCGGACATGTCCTAATAATAAGGCATAATTAATTTGTCCGGACAACTTGATCGCTCGCGGACACGTATGCATCCACACGGGTATCAAAGCAAGCATGGAGAATTCGTTCTGAGCACGTTCCAGTCGGCTTCCGCCAACTCTCGCCGACACTGCGCATAATTCCATCATGCCGCCGATTTCCAAACCCCGCTATCAATCCGTTGCAGACCAACTGCGGCGCGATATTGAAAAAGGCCGCTACCGCGTCGGTAGCCTGCTGCCAACTGAGCTGCAAATCTGCGAGTCTTACGGTATTTCGCGTCACACCGCACGCGAGGCGCTGCGTGTGCTCACGCACGATCGCATGATCGAGCGTCGCCAAGGTTCAGGCACGATGGTGATCGCCAATTCCCGCCAGCGCTTTAACCATAGCATTAGCTCGGTGCAGGACCTTCTTCAGTACGGTGCTAACACGCGCCTCTCGATCAAAGCCACCGAGCGCATTCCTGCAGACGACGATATCGCGGAACTGCTCGAGTGTGATGTGGGAACAGAAGTCGTCCACCTGCACGGTGTGCGTAGCGAACACAAGGGCGAGGCGCCTTTTTGCGTCACGGACATCTACCGCATCGCTGGCAAGGACGCATTAAGTAAACGCTTGATGGAAGTCAGCGGCGCAGTCTATGCGCTGGTGGACGAACTTGAGATCGGCCACATCGGCATGGTCGAGCAAGACATTTCCGCTGCGCAGATCCCCGCTGAGAATGCGGCTGAGTTGGGCGTGCCCAAACACAGCGTGTGCTTACAGATTACACGTCGATACTTCGACACCGGCGGCAAGCTCATCGTCGCGGCGGTGAACCTACACCCGGGAACCGACTTTGTGTATTCGATGTCACTTAAACAGTCGCGAGGGTAGCGACTGCTGCACCATACCCGCTGTCCTGCACTAGATCACAGGAGTCCCTTATGGCTAGTTGGCCCTCTCCCCCACCCTATAACTTGGTCGGCAAGCACGGCGTCTCCGCGCAAACCAATCACGATGATCGGGCGCGCTTCAACTTTCTGGCGGCACTCAACACCCACCTCGCCACCCACGTTGTACCCGGCAACGCCAAGGCGTTCAAGGTCAAGGTAGAGCCTGAGTTCATCGCAGCCAATGGACGCGCGCCAAAGGACCGCCACGAGGTTCGCCGCGCGATGCTCAAGAACCCCCACTTCCAAACGTGGAGCGCGCTGCGTCGCTCGTCCATGGAGATGCGTCAGCAGACCGGGCGCGAAATCGTGCTGCGCCAGATTGCAGACTTGAATGCCCGCGCGGCCAAGTTAAATGAAGGCTCGCCGAAACTGAAGCTCGACCCCAAATTTGTCGTGCCACCCTACGTGGCGAAGGTCGATTTTCATTGCATGCCAGGCGGATATTGCGACGAGGTGATGCCGAACGACGTCTCGGCGGCAGCCAACTACGACATCGGCATCTTCGCCACCACTGCAGGCGGACTCGGCAAATTCAACGATGGTGCAGGCAATGCCCTTGCGGGTTGGCTCAAAAAGAACGCACCTGATCTCAAGCCGAAGCGCATCCTCGATTTGGGCTGTGGCATGGGGCATAGCTTGTTGCCAGTTGCAGCTGCCTACCCTGAGGCAGAGGTCATCGCGATTGACGTCGCTGCACCATTGTTGCGCTTTGCGCACGCTCGCGCGAAGTCCATGGGCATTAACAACATTACGTTCGTGCAAGCCAACGCCGAACATGTGCCCGAGCCGGACGGCAGCTTCGACTTCGTGTTCACCACCATGTTCTTGCACGAGACGTCGAACACCGCGATTCGCAACATCATCAACGAAACCCACCGTCTACTGCGGCCGGGTGGGCTTTGCATGCACTTAGAGCAGCCGCAGTTTGCCGGCCTGCCCCCTTTCGAACAGTTCATGCGCGATTGGGATGCGTTCTACAACAACGAACCGTTCTGGACCCGTATGCACGATATGGACGTCGATCAACTCATGGCCGACGCTGGGTTTGATCGCACCAAGATGTTCGTGTCGGGCGCACAAGCGGTTGTGGATGAAGAAATCTTCGGCAAACAAAAGGACGATGTCGAAGACTACGGTCGTAAGGCTTCGTGGCATGTGTTCGGCGTCTATAAATAAAGCGACACCATGAGTGCCAGCGACAAAACTCCCATCGATTACATCGCGCTATCTGGCGCGAAGCCGCGCGGCAAGCGCCCTTATTTTTTTGAGGACCCCGCGGTCGAGCGTGTACTCGCCATCACCATGGCGGTGGCGCAAGAAGTCGCGGTTTTGCATGAACGCGTTGATACGCTTGAGCGTCTGCTGGAACAGAAGACACATTTCAAGCGCGCCGACATCGACAGCTATCAGCCCGATCCTGAGGCCGCCACCGCGCGCGCCGAGTGGTCGCGCATGTACATTGCACGTGTGTTGCGCATCGTGCAGCAGGAGCTCGAAGCTCTAGACAAACTCGATCAGAACTACACGCTCGACGATAAGGCCGAAGAGCTTGGTCGTACATGACTCTCTCGCTGCAAGTCGTCGGCACGAAAACAACTGCCGTCATTCCCGCGGATGCGGGAATTCAATTTTGCTTGCCGTAACGAATTGACTAACTTGGGTTCCCGCCTGCGCGGGAACGACAAAGCCTCTAACTTCGGAGACCATCGAATGACTCGCGCTGAAGCACAAAAGATCTTGCCCCTACTGTCGAAGCATGAAGGTGTTTGGGACGGCTGGTATCGCCATTACGATCCGAACGGTAAGCTTGTTGACGAGCACCGCTCGCGATTGATTTGCCGCTTTCCGGACAACGGCCAGTATCCGTATCACCAGACGAATCACTACTCGTGGGCAGATGGCAAGAAAGAGGTGCGCGACTTTCCGGCCGATATCCGCGATGGCCGCATGTGGTTCGATAACGAGCTCATCAAGGGCTGGGCGGCAGAAGTGCCGCTCGACGACTTGAACCGCACCGTGATGCTCTATTGGAAGCGCAAAGGCGACGACGACCTGTATCTCTACGAGATGATTCAGCTATCCGACGATGGCCAAGCGCGCCATCGAGTCTGGCATTGGTATCGCAATGGACGGATCGTTTCACGCACCCTGATCGACGAGACCCGCGTGTCGAACGAGTGGCGCGGCATCAAGGGCGAGAGCTTCGCTGGCGAGCCGGTCGGCGCCGCTTAAATCAAGTAGCAACCCGTTGCAAACACGCATGTCTGGTCGCAGCGTCTCCCCGCTGATCCGCGCGGCGCTCATGGTGCGCAACCTTGAGCGCAGCATCGCGTTTTACCAAGCGGTGATCGGTCTTGAGCAGCGTTACTACGAGGGTGACCTCGGCGGCACAACCGCCGCGGAGTTAATGGGCGTTCCAAGCAACGCATCGATTCGCGCCGTGATCCTTAAGGTGCCTGGCCCCGACTATGGGATGCTTGGTTTGTTCGAGATGCCGGCTGACACGCCTGCGGTCACGCCAAGGCAGGGCGGTTTGGCGCTCGGCGAGGCCGTCATGGTGTTCTACACCGAAGACCTTGATCGTGCAGTCGAAGCTGCGCTCGCACTTGGCGGCACGCTCGCCACGCCACGGCAGATCTTGAATTGCCGAAAGGAGATCGCGATCCGCGACCCGGACGGTGTCGCGGTGAATCTCATTGAGCGTCCCATCTCGGATGCTTGGAAAGAGCGCGCACCGGGCGACCCGATACGCTGGCCACCGAAATAGGTTTAACCTAATGCCTCTGTGTTTGCGTGGAGGCCCCCATGGCGACCAAGGCAGCGGCACAGGCGACGTCGAGAAAATCTGCTTCGACCAAGAAAGCGGCAAAGAAACCGACCGCCAAGAAACTAGCGGCACAGAATCCGACCGCGAGTAGGACTGCCGCCAAGAAGGTGTCCGGCACGAAGCCAACCTCTACAGACTCTGTTGCCAAAAAGGCCGTGGTGAAACGCTCAGCGGTTGCCAGGGTTGCGCCGAAGAAGCTCAAGCCCGCTAACAACAAAACGACCGCCACCAAGGGTAGTGTTGCGGACTTTTTGGCCTCCGTCGCCGCACATCAACGGGACGACACCGCCACACTCATCAAGATGATGGGATAGATCACCAAACAGCCAGCTGAGATGTGGGGCAGCAGCATCGTTGGCTTTGGTCATCGCACGCTTACCTACGAAACTGGTCGCACCATGGATTGGATGTGGGTGGCATTTTCACCGCGCAAGTAAAACATGACCGTTTACACCCTCGACGGATTCCCACGTTACGCAGAGCTGCTGTCGAAGCTTGGTAAGCACTCCACCGGCAAGTCCTGCCTCTACATTAAGTCTCTGGCTGATGTGAACGTCGAGGTGTTGCGGGAATTGATTGCACAGTCCGTGGCAAGAATTCGCGCGTCCCTCTAGTTGCCTGCGACTACTTCGCTGCGCCAATCCAGCGCAGCACTGTCTGCATCTCTGCATCTATTCCCGCAAGCTGCGCGTTGAAGCGACGCGCAGCGATGATGTCCACGACGATGTTCTGCGGTATGACGCTACGACCAAGCGTGTCAGATTCATCGCGCGTGGCCAACAACGGGATATCAAGCCTCATCGCGACGCCAATAGCTTCAGCAATGTGACCGAGCGACCTGTACCGTCGCGCTCGCTTGCATGGAGCTAGCCCGCTAGAGGTACACGCCGCTCGTGTCGGGCCGTCGCACGCATTGGTGCGGCGCTGAGGAAGTGAGCGCCGCCCACCCTGTTGCAACTCAATTGCATAAATGAATATTCCGGTGTAGTATCTCGCCTCCTGCTTCAAACAGCCCCGTGCACCGCACGCATGCGGTCATGTGAGCAGGGTTGCGCCTGTTGATCTGAGATGACCGCGTCAGTGCCAGTTCGGACGTGCCCGAACCCAGCGCCAATTGAGCGACGCCATTTAGGCCGGCGAGCATCATGGCTTTTACGACTATCACCCCCGCAATTTCCAATGCCTCTTGATCCAATGATGAATGTTCAAACTCGTTCAGCACCTATTCTCTGCGTCGTAGCCGTAGTTGCACTTCCCGGACATGCACAACAAGCAAGCGTGCCGATCCAAACAGAAACACTAACCGTTACTGCGACACGACAGGCGTATCGAGGTGACTTCAAGCCTCTCGAAACACCGCAGGCCGAACAGACAATTGATGCGGAGACGTTGCGTGCATCAGGCGCGGTCGGCCTAACGCAAGCACTAGATCTCTCTGCTTCGATCGCCCGACAGAACAATTTCGGCGGCTTATGGAATGCCTTTGCCATTCGCGGTTTTGTCGGTGACGAAAATTTGCCCAGTAACTACTTGGTGAACGGCTTCAACGCCGGCCGGGGCTTTGGTGGACCACGTGATTTGTCTGGTATCGAGTTGGTTGAAGTACTTAAGGGTCCCCGTGCTGCATTGTTTGGGCGCGGTGAACCTGGTGGCACGATCAATCTGGTCACAAAACGTCCCACTTTCAAATCGGCCGGCGAGTTTCGACTGTCGGCCGGCAGTTTCAACACCTATCGCGTCGACGCTGACTGGACAGCGCCGTTGTCAGATGCAGTAGCGGTTCGCTTCGTCGGATATACCGAGGACGCAGGTAGCTTCCGCGATACCATCGAGACGAGAAAGCGCGGAACCAGCCCGTCTCTCGCTTGGCGTCTTAGCCCCCAAAGTAGTCTCGTATACGAGTTGGAGTACAGCCAACAAAAGATCCCATTCGACCGCGGTGTGCTCGCACTCAATGGTCAACTGGGGCGGATTCCCGAGAGCCGCTTTCTCGGCGAGCCGGGAGACGGCCCGTTGAAGGCTGATGTGCAGGGCCACCAGTTCGAGTTGCAGCATGATTTCGACAAGGACTGGAGCGCGCTACTGGGCCTGACCACGCGCAGGACGTCGCTCGAGGGTTTTTCCACTGAGGCCGAGCTCGCGACCAACCGCCAGCGGCTACTGGTAGACAACCAGACGCTGACACGCCAGCGACGCTTTCGCGACTACGACGCCGACTATCAGGTGGTACGTGCCGAAATCAATGGCCGCTTTAAGTGGGGCGGGCTTCAGCACCGTGTGATCTTCGGTCTGGATTCCGATCGCTTTGAAAACGATCAGGTATTCCTGCGCGCGCGCGCCCCCACGCTGGCGAGCAACCCTACGTTGGCGCAGCAACAGGCAATCAACATCTTCAACCCAGTCTACGGCAGCTACACCCTGCCTACACCGACACCGCTGACCAACCGTGTGGAAACGCAGCAATCGACAGGTTTCTTTATGCAAGACCAGATCAACCTGAGCGACCGTCTACAACTGCGGATCGGTGCGCGCTACGACGACTACAAACAAACACTGAATAACCGGGCCAACGGCCAAGTCCTTATGCAAAAGGAAACGCGCGTCAGCCCCCAACTGGGTCTCGTCGTCCGCGCCGATCCGTCGCTTTCACTGTACGCCACCTACGGCGAAAACTTCCGCCCGCTTTCAGGTGTGGACGCACGCGGCAATGGCTTCAAACCGAATCAGTCCACCGCTGTTGAAGCCGGTGCTAAGTTTTCAGTTGGCGGCATCGACGGCACCGTAGCCTTATTCCAAGTTCGGCAGAAAAACATCCTGGTTGCGGATGATCCGAGTGCGCTCACACTGGCGGCTATCGGCCAAGCGAAAAGCCGTGGCGTCGAGATTGACCTTCAGGGCGAAATCGTTGACGGACTCAGCCTTTGGGCTTCGTATGCCTATGTGGATGCGAAAACCACTAACACCTTCAACGACGCCAACTTCGGCGTACCCATACCAGCGGGTACACCACTGCTCAACGTGCCTAAGCAAAGCTTGAGACTGCAGTTGGTGAAGTCGATGACGCTCGGCGGCCGCAGGCTGCAGGTGGGTGGCGGCCTGCTGCATGTGGGGAAGCGCTCAGGAGAATTCACGACCAACTTCAAACTACCGGGCTATACGCTGGCTCGTGCGTTTGCCGCGGTTGACGTGACGAAGATGACAACCCTGCGACTCGATACAGACAACTTGTTCGACGAAACCTATTACACCAACTCGTTCTCAACACTTTGGGTGCAACCGGGCGCGCCGCGCAGTGTTCGGTTGTCCGCCTCATTCAGGTTTTGACGTGTCGCGCAACGCCAAGTTGCAGGCGGAACAACTAAATGTTCTGCGCGGTGGCGAGGAAGTCTTGTCAGGCGTGAGCTTTGACGTCGCGAGCGGCGAGGTTTACGCACTGCTCGGTGGCAACGGTGCCGGAAAATCAACAACACTCGCCGCCTTCCTTGGGTTCCTGCCCGTCGCAAGTGGTCGAGTGTTGGTGAATGGGCGTGACGTCGGTCGCGATTTGATCGCAACCCGCCGTGCGATAGCCTACCTGCCGGAAGCGACGGCATTGTACGAACATCTTGATGCCCGCGAGAACCTTGATTACTTTCTGCAACTGGCAGGGGTGGTCCGTGTTGAATCCGACATCGAAATCGCGTTAGATCGTGTGTCGCTGGCACATGAGGCGCGCGGACTACAACTGCGCGGGTACTCCAAGGGTATGCGGCAGAAAGTGGCGATTGCATTAGCAATCTTGCGTGACACAGAAATTCTTCTACTAGATGAGCCCACGTCTGGTCTGGACCCTACCGCGATCGATGAGTTTCATGACCTAGTGCGTGGGCTTGCCGACGTGGGCAAGGCGATCTTGATGGTGACCCACGACGTGTATGGGGCATGCCAAGTAGCAGACCGCATCGGTCTGCTACGCAGCGGCAAACTGGTGGCCCAGTTCGCGGCACCCGCGGGTGGCCGCATTGAGACCGAAACCGTCCACCGCGCGTTTTCCGCCAAGACCAATCCGTGAAACGCGTGCTCGTCATTGCCGCCGCAGAATGGCGTTACTGGCTGCGTTCACG
Organism: Nitrosomonadaceae bacterium; assembly: GCA_021300055.1. GTDB lineage: Bacteria > Pseudomonadota > Gammaproteobacteria > Burkholderiales > Usitatibacteraceae > UKL13-2. The sequence continues at coordinate 12,013 of JAJTHU010000291.1, forward strand.
CCTAGTGCTGGGCGGAGCATTGCTAATTGCCGCACTACTGATGGCCACCACCGTGTTGACCACACTGCGCATGCAGGGAGAAACAGCGGAGCGAACACAATATCAGTCCAAGGCAGAAACGGCATTCTTGTCTCAGCCAGACCGCCACCCTCATCGTATGGTGCACTACGGGCACTATGTGTTCCGTACCCCGGCACCTCTCGCACTATTCGATCCGGGGCTGGATCCTGTCACCGGGCAGTCCATCTTTCTTGAGGGCCACCGCCAGAACACGGCCATGTTCGCCGCTTCAGGGGCCAGCGCCGATCTGGACGGCTTGAGCTTGCTAAGCCCCGCCATGGTGTATCAGCTGTTTGCGCCGCTGCTGGTGATCCTGCTGGGGCATGGTCTGGTTGCGCGTGAGCGCGAGGCGGCGACGCTCGCGACGTTGTTGGCCCAGGGCACGCCGGGTCGCGTCGTGCTGGCCGGCAAGGCACTCGCACTGCTGTCAATTATGGTGGTCTTGCTCATACCCCTGGGGCTCGGTGCCGGCTTTGCAGTGCTAAAGGGTGAGCAGCTCTTGGCCGCCGGTGCCTTAATGATCGCGTACCTTTTGTACCTCGTCATCTGGGGCGCGCTGGCGTTGCTGGCCTCGGCACTCATCAGGAACCGCGCCGCCGTACTGGCCACGCTCGCCACGCTGTGGATCGCGCTGACGCTGCTGCTGCCTGCCGTGGCCGTCAGCTCGGCGGCGAATACCGCGCCGATGGCAGGCAAGCTGGAAGACGATCTGGCGATGCTAACCGAGCTGCGCAAACTCGGCGACGGTCACAACGCGAATGACCCAGCCTTTGCCCAACTGCGTGCCGACCTGCTCGCAAAATACGGCGTGCAGCGCGTCGAAGACCTGCCCGTAAACCTGCGCGGAGTGGTAGCACAGTTCAGCGAAACGAAACTAACCGCCGCGCTAAACGCCTACGCCAAAGCCCGAATGGCGGCGGAAACCCGGCAGGCAGCAGCGTTGTCTGTTTTCGGCTGGGTCACGCCGACGCTGGCCCTCTCCGAAGCATCGCGAGCGGTGTCCGCTACCGATTTGGCGCATCATCACCGCTTCCTGCTTGAAGCCGAGAACCTACGTTACGCTTTTGTGCAGAGCCTGAATCAGATCCATGCGCAGAAGCTCGCGTATGCCGACGACATTCGGCGCAGCGGCGACCCCGCCGCCGAACGCCGAACGCGTGTCGATGCAGCAAACTGGCAGTTGCTGGACCGCTTTCGCTTCCAGCCCGATGCTGCCGAAACCCGCATCAAGCAGGCCCGCCCCCAATTGCTGATGCTAGGCGTCTGGAGCGTCCTGTTGATGGTGGCGGGATTCTGGCTCGGTGGCAGGCTCAAGCCATGAGTGGATTGTCTTCGTCTGCAAACCTTTGGTCAGCTATCCGGCGAGAAGCGGCCTTTCTGGCTCGAGACCGATCTGTGCTGGCTTGGTGGTTGATGGTGTTGTGTCTGTCGGTACTAGCTGTGTCCGCTGGGTTGTCGGAGGTGCAACAGCAAAACGCCACGATCGCGCGGTTATTGGAAGCCGACAAAGCCGACCGCACGGCGGCGCTGAAGACGCAAAGTGACTGGGGTGGGGCCGCATACAACAGCTTCCACCTTACGTACGATGCGCCATCGAGTTTCGCTTTTGCGGCACTAGGCCGTCGCGACGACATGCCGTGGAAGCATCGCATACGAGCGCTCGCGTTGGAAGGACAGATATACGAACGAGATGCGGGACATCCCGTGCTTGCGTTAGTCGGTCGCTTCGACTTTGCCTTTCTCGCTGCATTCATCCTGCCGCTGGTGCTGATCGTGCTGTTGCACGACATTCGCGCACGAGAAAGAGTGGCCGGACGCTACGACTTGCTGGTTGCCACCGCAGGACGTGCCGACCGCCTATGGCAGATGCGCGCCGCATTGCGCACTGGCGGCGTATTCATCTGCGCTGCAATCCCGTTGCTTGTCGCCGGTGTGATGGCAAACGCCGCCGCAGCGACTTTACTGGCGGCCACTGGCCTGCTGCTGGTGTACCTGCTGGCGTGGACAATCCTATGCGCACGGTTGGCAGCCTCGCAGCGGTCAGGCGAATTAATCCTCGCCGCGTTGATGACAATTTGGATCTTCGTCAGCGTGATCATCCCAGCCGCCGGACGTATCGCAATCGATCGTGCGGTGCCAGTACCGTCGGGGGCAGACATCATTCTGACCCAGCGCGAAGCTGTGAACGACGCGTGGGACCTGCCGAAGGAGGTCACCATGGCGGCCTTCGTCGAGCGCTATCCCCAATGGGAAGCGCACACTAAGGTCGAGCGCCCTTTTGCATGGAAGTGGTACTTTGCTTTTCAGCAGGTTGGCGATCAGAAAGCTCAGGCGTTATCGGACGCCTACTACGCTGGCCGCCAAAAGCGTGACCGGCTGGCCGGTCGGCTGGCCGTCATTGCGCCGCCAGTGCTGCTGGAACGCTCGCTGCAGATGCTGGCGGGGACCGACCTGCGGGCATCGCTGGCCTACGAGGCCAGAGTGCGCGCTTTTCATGCGTCGCTGCGCGAGTTCTATTACCCGAAACTCTTTCTCGACGAACCCTTTGAA